>JBDTTO010000523.1:0-3499 GCA_039930585.1 Gemmatimonadaceae bacterium | reverse complement strand
TGCGAAAGATTTTCTTGAAGGCGCAACGACCGAACCGCTCGACAAGGCACGCGCCGCAATGGCTGATGCGTCGAACAATCTCGAGTTTGAACGCGCAGCGTCGTTACGGGATCGCATTGCGCAGCTCAGTTGGCTACAAGTGCGCCTGCAGCAGTTTCACGCGAACGTTGATCGTTTGACGTTTCGATACCACGCGTTAGCGCCTGATGGCACGGAGTATGTGTATCTCGTGCGACGCGGTACCGTGCGCGCTGAACGCGTCATACCTGTGGATGATGCGGGCAATCGTGAATGGAATGAACAGATGCAGCGCATTTTTTTCGAACCGGATCCAAAGGGCGTGGACATTCCGCTGCATGACATTGATGAATTTCATCTTGTTGCTAGTTGGTTTCGGCGACGTCCCTCAGAAAAAGCGCGCACGTTCGCGCCGTAGTTGTTGACGCCTTCACCTGTTGGCGCTTCAACTCATTGGCGTTTTGCGCGCATTCACTGAACAGCTCAAGAATTTCAGGTACAAAAACGCAACGTGCCCGGATTTCTCCGGGCACGCTGGTCGTGCACACCGTCCGCTCGCTTCGGGTCCCGCCCCTGGTTGACGGTACGGTGTTTCCTGCAGACTGCTAGTTACTTGGCCGGCTTGGCTGGCTTCTTGGCCGCATGCGTGGTGTCCTTCTTCGCAGCGGTCGAATCCTTCTTTGCAGCTTTCTTGGCCATTTTCTTGGCCGGCTTTTTATGCGTGGTATCTGCTACAGGTGCAGCTGGAGCGGCGGCCGGTGCAGCAGCGACTGACTTGGCTGCGGCTGGCGCCTTCTTTGCTGCTGGCTGCTGCGCGCCCAACGTACCTGCGACAACGAGTGACGCGGCGATGATGGACAGCTTGATGCGGTTCACTGGGAACTCCTGAGAAATTGTATTGGGTTGGTCACTACACCGTGCGTCGCGTTGCCTGAGCTGCTTTACCGCGCCCTGCCTTCGCGCCGAACCCATCACAGTGTATCTGCAAGGGATTCTAGGATGGTCGACCTTAACGGGCGATTAACGAAAATGGTGATTTTCGCACTCATTTACGCCGACGCTGCATTCAGGCACTATTGATAGACACCATTCAGTCGGACAGCAACAAATATGCGCATTCTCATCGTAGAAGACGACCCTCGACTCGCTAATCTCGTTGCCCGCGGGCTTCGCGAACAAACATATGCGGTTGATGTTTGCGGCGATGGTCGCGAAGCAATGGTGCAAGCCGTTGTGAACGAGTACGACGCGATCATTCTCGACGTGATGCTGCCTGGCAAAGACGGACTCACGATCATTCGTGAATTGCGCGAACGCAATTTGCGCACGCCGGTGTTGATGCTGACAGCGCGCGACGCGATTGCAGATCGCATTGCCGGTCTCGATGGTGGTGCCGACGATTATCTCACGAAACCATTTGATTTCGGTGAGCTGCTCGCACGATTGCGTGCACTGTTGCGTCGTCCCGAAGTGTTGCAACCGGTCACGATTTCCATTGGCGATCTGCACATCGACACGCGCGCGCACGAAGTCACCCGCGGCGGCACGCCAATTACGCTGACCGGCAAGGAATACGCACTGCTCGAATTGCTCGCCAGACAAACTGGGCGCGTGGTGTCGCGTGCAGACATTGTGGCGCACGTCTGGGACGACAATCACGACTCGTTTACGAACGCCGTTGAAGTGTACGTAAACCGTCTTCGTGGCAAGATCGATTGTGCGCCGTTTACGCCCCTGATTCACACGAGACGTGGCGCGGGATACGTGTTGGCGGCAACCGCGCCGAAGTAGATTTTATCGACGACTCTGAAGCTTTCTCCGCAGCCACTTCGTGAAACTCAAAGCCTCCGTACGCTTTCGCCTCACCCTGTGGAACGCCGCAATTCTGGCGCTTCTGCTGGGTGGGTTTGCGTATGCGTCACGCGTGGCGCTTCGCAGCGTGCTTGATGGGCGTCGTGATACAGAAGTACGGGAATCTGCGCAGGCCATCGTCAAAACAATTCTCACTGAACGCACGCGCGCACGATCGCGCGGCGAAGATCCACGGCCCGAAGTGGCGAGAGACGCGCTCAGCCGATTGCGTGCCGGCGATCTTGACGTGTACATCGTTGACGAAGCGTCCCGGGTTGTCGCCGCGAGCCGGAGCACGGTGCGCCACCTCGCGCGCCCCGCTACATCGGCAAAGCCCGAACTCGCATCAAACAAACCGACGCCTTCAGTACCGGCAGGTCGCGATACAGTACAAACGCTGCCGCAGCATGTACGTGAGCTGCTGAGTGAGGCAAAGCCGTCGCCCGAACCACAGCTATCCAGTACAAAGCTTGACGGCTTGAGTTACCGCGCCGCTGTGCTTCGCGTCGCGCCGGGCGCAGGTGCCGACGAACCCGCAATGGCTGTCGCCGTTCTTCGTTCGGGCGAAGAAGACATGGCGCTCGAACAGCGTTACACCCGCCTGATTCTTTTCGCGATTCCACTCGCGCTTCTGTTCTCAATCCTCTGCGGTTACGCAATCGCGCGTCGCAGTCTCGCCCCCGTCGAAGCGATGGCCGAACAAGCCGCACGCATCTCGGCCGCCACATTGGACGAACGACTGCCCGTTGCCAACGAACACGACGAGTTGGGGCGATTGGCAACCGTCGTCAACGCGCTGCTTGAGCGGGTACACGTCGCCTTTTTGCAGCAACGCCAGTTTGTCGCGGATGCATCGCATGAGTTGCGGACGCCAATTGCCATTGTCCGCGGCGAAGCTGACGTCACGTTGCAACGCAAAAGCCGAGAGGAAGGGGAATATCGCGAGGCACTTGGGATTATCAGTGAGGAATCAGTGCGCCTCACGCGTATTGTTGATGACCTGTTCCTGCTTGCGCGCACGGACGCGGGCGCACCGGTGGCTCAATTGGCCAAGGTTGATCTGCGCGAGCTCACGGTTGGTGCATTGCGATCTGTCCGCACCATTGCCGACGATCACGACATTACGCTCGAGCAAAACGTTCCTGATGACGCGATGTGTATTGAAGGCGATGCACCGTTGCTGCGACGCTTGCTGCTCAATCTGCTGGACAATGCGCTGAAATTCACACCGCGTGGCGGTACCGTTGGCATCTCCGTGCAGCGGATGGCGCATTCGGTGGACATCGTTGTGTACGACACCGGACCAGGTGTGCCGGAGGGACTTCGCACACGAATGTTCGATCGGTTTGTGCGCGCGAGTCCCGATGAACGACCGGCGACCTGGAATGAATCGCCCCGCGCGTCGAGTGGCGCGGGGCTGGGACTGGCGATTGCCGCGGCCATCGCGACGGCGCATCATGGCACGATTACGCTTGATGATCAGCACGACAGCACCGGAAACGGCACCGGAAACAGCGTAAATGGAGTGCAGAAAGTCGAGATGTTCGTAGATGGAGGTGCGACTGCCATTCCTGCTGCACCGGTTGCCGGGGTCGCCAATCAATACGAAGCCGCTTACACAATTTCTTCG
>JBDTTO010000522.1:0-3504 GCA_039930585.1 Gemmatimonadaceae bacterium | reverse complement strand
TTCCTTGAAACGCAATGCTGATGGTGCAGACGTTATCCATCCGCCGTCTTCCAGCGCGATTATTTGTCCGCCTTCCCACGGTCGATTGCTCGACGCCTTGCGTCCTGCGTGCGCGAGTTGCACGGTGATCGGTATCTTCGAATGTGTGCGTACGACTTCGAGCACCGATTTAAGCGCAGCTTCCGTCGCGTCGTTGTATAGGCCGAGGTCGTATGGCGAAATGCGTCCGTCCGCTTCGATTGCGGTGGCTTCGAGGCACAGCATACCGGCACCGGACAGCGCGAGACTGCCGAGGTGCACTGTGTGCCATGAAGTCGCGCAGCCGTCGACCGAGGAGTATTGGCACATAGGCGAAATCACGATGCGATTGGGCAGCGTGACGTCACGCAGTTGGATCGGTGTAAAGAGGGCGCTCATGTACGGGGCATCTGATGGCGAAGAACGACAGGCAAGTTCGAATTTACCTGGTTGCGCGCTCTATTTCTTCGAGACGATCGGATACGCGATGTAGTGCAGCGCGCCGTTCTCATCGAGTCTCCGAATAAACACTTCATCCCTGCCAAAATGGACGACGAATTGACGTTGCTCTTTTGAGGTTGGCGCCGGAATGATAAGGCGTCCGATCATTTTTCCACTGGCGTCGAACGCGGTCCAGCCTTCTGGTTCAAGCGCTGCTTGATTCTGGCGCCAATCCTGCATCCAGAGCCGACCTGACAGGTCGGGAAGCAGTCGGTCATACGCAGGCCACGTCTTTGTGTGTGAAGCAGCCGCGATCCTGCGCGCATCGTCGCGACGTTCGGCTTCGGTTGAGTTCGCGCGAACCCCGAGTGGTGTAAGTTTTTCCAGCTCGGCGCGGGAAATGGGTTCTGGCTTGTCGGCTGTGCGAATGACAGTAGCGAGTTTGCCGCTCGCGCTGAACACCCGAATTTCGTAGTCGATTGCGTCGCCGAACGCGACGCTTTGTCCCCACGCTGAAACGGGTGACTCTCGTCGAATCGCCATATCAAAAACGCCGGTGTTCACCTCCGCAATCATGTTCATCACAGATCCGGCCCGATTGATGTGGTTGATCCGTATCAGGCCGTCGGAACCACGCCCAGTGGGAATGATCTGATTCGCGATGAATGTGCCGTCGGTCAGGCAGAACTCGCGTTCGGAAAAATGCCCGACGGGCAGCGTTGCTACCGAATGGAACTCACCTGTTTCGGACAGGATAGAGACGCGTCGATTCTGCTCGTCGCTGGCGAACACAGTATCACCGTGCGTGCGACAGAGCGCCGTGACAGTTCCAAATTCGCCGGGCCCCCCGCCGCTTCGTCCAGTAATTCGCACGCGTTTGCCAGTACGATCGAAAAACTGAATGCGGGTCCGGTCGATGACGGCAATGCGTCCATCTTCCAGTCGGATGGCGCGCGGATACGGATTTTTTGAATTCAGCTCCTTGTCAGGATCATCATCAAGTCCGCCGATATCCACATTCGGTTTCGTGCCGAGTGTGAACACAATCGGTGCCTTCAGTCGTGATGGATTTTCGACAATCCGAATGCCAACGCTGTCGCGAATGCGCGGAGTCTGTGCCGGGATGTTGGCCGCGACGCCAATAAACACGATTGCAACCGTAGCCGAGCGCGCACAGATTTTGTTCAACAGGTCCATTGTCTCTTTGCGTGAAAGAGTGTGCTGAATTTGAGATCTTTTTTCCGCTACGGCTTTGTGCTCACGAACATGATTGCCTTGAGTTCTTCATCTCCGCTTGGCAATTCGACACTCCCCGCCGGAAACTGATTGAACTTGAGCATGTAAGCCAGGACATCGGCAATATCCTGACGCGAATATGTTCCCGGCGTGTCCGTTGGCATTGTTGTGCGCACACGATCGTGCAAACTCTGCAACGTTTGACCGTTCCAACTGCCCATAAATGCCGAACCTGTCAACGCAGGCGCTTCATCCGCGCCACCCAATGCCGCCTGATGACAACGCGAACACGTTTTCGCATACGTCGTTTCGCCGCGACCGGCTTGTTCGGCCGTGTATACACTATCCCACGTGGTGCGCGCGCGTCGCGGCGCGCGAGTGACGGACTCACTCGCAAATGCAAATGCTGGCAGCATCGTGGCTGCCAGCAGGATCAACGGACGACGAACGTGTGACAACGAATGTCTCGCTGGTGGAAAGTCAGTACACAGCTAGCGCGTTGGCGGCGCAGGAACGCGATATGCAATGTACTCGCCCGAGTACGGGCCACCGCTGACCGCAACAACAATGTACTGACGTCCGCCCACCGTGTACGTCATGGGTGAGCCGCTTTGTGGCGCGGGCATTAACACACCACCAACCTCTTTGCCGGTCGCCTTGTCGTACGCACGCAGCATTGCACCACGTCCGCGTGGCGCCACCGTGGTCACTTGCAGATCACCGGCAATCACCAGCGTCTTCGTGACAAGCGTGCCCGCGGTTCCCGGTTGACCCGTGCGCGGAATTGTCAGGCCTTTCAACGCTTCGCTGTTGCGCACCGCATCCGGCGTGTCGCCGTGCGGAATCTGCCAGAGAATTTCGCCTTTATCCATGTTGAACGCCGTGATCGTTCCGTACGGCGGTTTGAACAACGGCAATCCCTGCACGGTGATGCCACGACCGCTCGCGCTTCCCGGCGGCTGCGGTGCCATACCTTGCACCATCATCATGTCTGACTGCTGTGCATCTTTCGGTGGCGTGAGTCCGAGAATGGCCGGTGAATAATTTGAAGCACCAACGTACAACGTGTGTGTTTCCGGATCGTACGATCCACCGGGCCAGTTCGTGCCGCCGTTTGTCGGACCGTTTGCGAGTGTGGCAATTGGTCCGCCGGCCTTACTCGTGACTGGCGGCGTAAAAATTGGTCCGAGTTTGAACCGCGACGCTATTGCAACGCCTTGTGCTTTGAGCTCGGGCGTGAAATCGAGAATGTCGTCAAGCGTTACGCCGTTGCGAGAGTACGCCGCAGGTTTTGTTGGATACGGCTGCGTTGGCGAATACCACTCGTTGGGCGCGTCACCCTTCTCGACAGGCTTCTCTTCAATCGGCCACACTGGCTTTCCGTTGGTGCGATCAAACACGTACAAAAATCCTTGCTTCGTTGGAACCGCAACACTCTTGATTGCTTTGCCATCAACCTTGATATCCGCCAGAATTGGCGCGGCCGACAAATCGAAGTCCCAAATGGGATGATGCACCATCTGGAAATACCATTTGCGGACACCGGTATTCAGATCGAGACAAACAAGACTCTCACCATACAGGTTGTTGCCCGGACGATGGCCGCCGTAGTAATCACCCGTTGGTGATTCAACGGGCAGATACACAAGCCCCAACTCTTCATCAATCGTCAGCTGCGTCCACACGCCGGTATTTCCGGCCGCATCCGCGGAATTGTTCAACCACGTTTCGTAACCGGGTTCGCCCTTGACCGGAATGGTGTGAAAAATCCATTTCCGTTTGCCCGTGCGTACATCAAAGCCGCGAATG
>JBDTTO010000521.1:0-3507 GCA_039930585.1 Gemmatimonadaceae bacterium | reverse complement strand
CTTGGATTGTACGGCGGCAATGATGCGCGCATCACGTCAACAATCCCTGCCACTGGTTTCAAGAACGTGATCGTGATGGGTGATCACGGCGGCGGACAAGGCGACGGCGCGGGCAATGTGTACGCGTCAACTGCAAAGAAGCTCGACGACAAGTACAAAGACAAAGGCATTCACGTCTACTACTGCGATCGCGTATACGCACCGGCGCAGGATGATTTCAGCAAGAAGGTTGCGGAGAAAGGTTTGCCGGCCAGCTCACACGCGGGACTTCCCGACACGGCCGAAATGCTCTACCTCGGCAATGGTGCATGGTCGCGCGTTGACCTGTATCCAATCGCGTTCAGCCCGCCAGCTCCGCCACCAGGAACGCCGCGTGATCCGAATGCGCCGCGCGTTGTTGGCAACGGCATCACGGGCGATGCGCGTCAATCAAACAAGACTTGGGGCAAGCTGCAGTACGATATGAAGATCGATTATGCAGTCGAACAGATCGAGAAGTGGATTCCGCGTCCGGCAGGTAAGTAGGCGCAATGCTGTAGCACGCAAACGAAAAGGCGCTCCGAGAGGGGCGCCTTTTTTGTTTGTTTTTGCAACTTCCGACGAACCGTCGTGTCACTTCTCGAGCGCCGCCCTCACGGTGCGCAACAATCGATCAGGATCATACGGCTTGGCCAGCAATTCACACTGCGACGCTCGCACCAACTCGGCCACGTTGGTGTCGGCTGTATAACCGCTGGACAACAACACGCGCACTTTGGGTTGATGCGCACGCAACTGGTTCAGTGTTTCCTGACAGCTCATGCCGGGCATGATTACATCCAGTACGACGAGATCGAAATTCTCTGTGCGCGCGGCATCGACGGCTTGTTGTCCGTTCTTCACAACTGCAAGTGAATAGCCGGCCTTGTTGAGAATGCGTTCAATCACGCTGCGCACCGCCGGATCATCTTCGGCAACCAGAATGCGCTCGTTACCGCCACGCACTGCGCCTTCGAGTTTCGTGCCAACGTCCGATGCCGAACGCGACATCAATGGCAGATACACTTTGAACGTGGTACCAACTCCCGGCTCGCTGTAGCAGTGCATCATGCCATCGTGCTGGCGTACGCTGCCGTACGCAACCGCGAGGCCGAGTCCGGTGCCCGATTGCGCTTCCTTCGTGCTGAAGAACGGTTCGAATGCGCGCTCGAGTACCTCAGGCGTCATTCCGATTCCAGTGTCCGTTACCGACGTCAACACATAGCGCCCCGGCTTCGCCCACGGATGCGTCTTCACATACGCGCCGTTAATCAGTACCTGCTCAATCTCAATTGTCAGACGACCACCTTCGGGCATCGCTTCGCGCGCGTTGATGCAGAGATTCATGAATGCCTGATCGAGCTGCGACGCGTCGCCATCAACGAGCACATCGCCCGAATGCTCAATCAAGTCAATCTCGATATTCTCCGACAACACGCGGCGCAGCAACTTGACGAGATCGCGCATGCGCGCATTGAAATCGATCGCGCGTAATTCCAGCGGATGCGAACGACTCATCGCCAGCAATTGTCGTGTGAGCGCGGACCCACGTGTTGCCGCTTCCATGATGCCGCTTAATTCAGAGCGCACCGTTTCCGGGTCGTCTGAGCTCATATGCGCCATCTGCGCGCACGCGAGAATTACCGTGAGCAGATTGTTGAAATCGTGTGCAACTCCGCCGGCCATCAGGCCCAGACTCTCGAGGCGCTGCACCTGAGCCAATCGGCGCTGCAACTTCTCGCGTTCTTCAATCGTGGCGCGCTGTTGTTCGCGATAACGCAACCGGCTGGCTGCGACCGACACTTGCGCGGCCATCGCCGTGAGATAATTCAACTGTTCGGGCGTGGGCGCGCGCACCCCCTCGTCGCCAAACGTGCCAGTGCCCAATGCACCGAACGGTGAATCCAGCAACCGCAGTGGAATGTTCACGATGGTGCGATTGCCGAGCGCGTCTACAATCCGTTTGTCCGTGCGCGGATCAGTGCGTGCATCAACCACCACCGTCGGAACGTCGCTGGTGAAAATCTCCTCCAGCATCTTGTCGTCGCGAATTTTCAATACTGGCACGAGGTTCCACATTTGCTCTGCATGCATGCTGCTGGCATCGATCAGACGCACCTCAGTCACATTCTCATCGTCGTCCGAAATCATCAGCCACGTGTGCTCGTAACCAGTTGCCCGACGCATTTCGGCCCGCGTTACCTCAAGCAAGTCGCGGAACGACTCTACCCGCAGCAGGTTGCGCGCAAATATCAGCAGTTGATTGGAAAAACCAGTTGGCATGGGGAGGCAATCTATTCGAGTCACACCGCGCGCCAAAAGGGCCACGCCCCATTCGGATCCGGCGGCCAATTGCGAACGACGGGAAGTACGTTCAACATAGGTTCACCTGTAAGAGACGCGTCTCCATCTCCCGCACCAAGCTATCCATGCCCGCATCCCTGCCGTCCCGGCGCTCGCTCGCCCGACGATTTTCCCTCGAGAACCCCAATGCCGCGCCACCGATTCAACGTCGGTTGCCGGGGCGTAGGTTGACCCTGTGCGCCGGTTTCGTCGCAGCAGCAGTGGTAGCGAGCGTTGCAACGGCTCAGGCGCCCGCACCGGGATTGCCGCCCGCACCCGTGACAAAAGCTGACTCGGCATTCGAGGCCAAGGTGGCCGGCATTCACAAGCGCGTGATGACCATGGACACTCACGTGGATATCTCGCCCACCAACTTCCGCACCGACACCATCAACTACGCGAGCCGTTTGCGCGGCCAGGTCGACCTGGTGAAGATGAAAGAGGGCGGACTCGACGCGATTTTTATGGCCGTGTATGTCGGTCAGCCCGCAAATGGCGCGCAGATGGACTCAGCCGGTTACGCCCGAGCGCACGCGCAGGCGATTGAGAAGTTTGAGGCGATTCAACGACTGGCCGACGTTATTGCGCCGGACAAAGTCGGTTACGCCAAGAGTGCGGCCGACGCACGTCGCATTTACGCGAGCGGCCGCATGGTGATTTTCGCGGGAATCGAAAACGGTTATCCGGTTGGCGCGGACATTACCAACGTCAAGAAGTTTTATGATCTGGGCGGACGTTACATGTCGCTCGCTCACAACAATCACAGTCAACTCTCCGATTCAAATACGGGCGAGCGCGACAACGTGTGGTTGTGGAATGGATTGAGCCCGCTGGGGCGTCAGGTTATCGCCGAAATGAATCGCGTCGGCATGATGATTGACGTTTCGCATCCGTCCAAGCAGAGCATGATGGAAACGCTCAAGCTGACGAAGGCACCCATCATGGCGTCGCATTCCGGCGTGCGCGCGTTGTGCAATCACAGCCGCAACATGGATGACGAGCAGTTGAAAGCGCTCGCCGCCAATGGTGGTGTTATTCAGCTCGTTGCGTTTAACGCGTATGTGAAGTGTGATCCGGTGAAAGATTCCGTTCGCACGGCGGCGCGTGAGATGGCGATGTCGCAGCTGCGCGCGAAGTACAACATCA
>JBDTTO010000520.1:0-3507 GCA_039930585.1 Gemmatimonadaceae bacterium | reverse complement strand
ACGTGGTCGTTCGGATGCACGGGCTTGTACGAACCGCGCGTCGATCCCAGCAATTCATTGGCGCGATTGGCCAGTACTTCATTCACGTTCATGTTGTGTGACGTGCCTGCACCCGCCTGATACGGATCAACGACAAACTGATCGCGATGTTGACCGCCCAGAATTTCATCAGCTGCAGCAATAATAGCGTCGGCCAATTTCGCATCGAGGCGACCCGTTTCCTTGTGTGTCATCGCCGCGGCTTTCTTGATCCACACCTGCGCGATAACAAACGGCATCAGCGGTTTGAGCCCGCTGATTGGAAAGTTTTGAACAGCGCGCAACGTTTGCACGCCATAAAGTGCGTCGGCAGGTACTTCGAGCTCGCCGAGCGGGTCTTTTTCAGTGCGAGTGTTCTGGGCAGTCACAGAAAAACGAGTGAGAGGTTAGACCAATGCTGCGAACTACTTGAGTTTAACGAGCGAATCAACGGTCGTGACGATGTGCAGGAATGAGCCATCAGCCATCGTTACTGCGTTCGTCCGCCAACGCGTGAGCTTGAGCGAGCGTAGCGCGACTGGCGACAAGCTAAACGGTCCGAGTGCTGAAGTGGAAATATCTTCGGTCCCGTCGTCCTTGAGCGCGCAAATAATCTGCTCGTTGGCATAGGTCGAGCTTGCCGGATTCGCGTACTTGAGCGACAAAATGATCGCGGTGGTGGAATCGGGAGACGCATTCCAGCGAACGGCCATGTCGGTGCCGGTGGGTGGCACCGTCACGTCTGTTGGGAGCAACGGTTCGGCCAATCGGATCTTGATGGAGCTCGCCGGAAATCCCGCGGCATCTCCGGGAATTGCGACGGTCACCGAATCATTCGCTTTGTACGTCGTCGGTGTTGAGCTCAGGTATCGCGCAGTGGCCGACTCAAAAGACATTTCGCGCTGAGTGGTCGCACCGCTCGTTCCAAACAACAGGCTTAGTGACGAACCCGCACGAAGCACGCCCGGTGACGTCGAGTGTGTCGTATCAACGGTCGCATACTGACAGCTGTTTGATTGCAATCGACTATCAGGCACACTGACTGCATAAGCCTGAAAGAAAATGGCGCTGGCCGTTGCCGTTGCATTGCCGCCTGTGCTGGGCGCGCCCAGGATGGAGATCGCGCCGTATTTCGTGATCGTGCCACCTTCGGTGACGGATCGGAAGCACGCGGACAACGGGAGAACAACCAGTGCTGCAACCGTCAGGCCACGTCGCGCGCGGGTACCGACTGGTGAAATATTACGAGTACGAATCATCAGCCTCGGGGCAAGGAGAAAGAGCATAATGAATTCACGGCAAATGGCGGAGAAACGGATTGGTAGCGCGTTCCCGCCCTATGGTGGTTGCCGGACCATGGCCTGGCAACACACGCGTGCCTTCGGGCAGCGATGCCAAACGATGCAACGTCTTCTGAAACACCGCTGGATCACAAAAGGGCAAATCCGTACGCCCAACAGACCCGGCAAAGAGACAGTCACCGCCAAGTAACACGTCTTGGCCGAGGAACCCTACATGTCCCGGCGAGTGCCCTGGGGTGTGCATCACAGAAAACGAATAACTTCCCAACGTCACGGTGTCGCCTTCCGACAATTCGTGGTGCGGCGGCGGCGGTTGTTCAACATCCAGACCGAATCGCTCTGCCGCCGCGACCGCGTTGTCGTACAACCCTCGATCAAGCGGATGCAACCAGATCGGCACGGGACGTTCGCGCATGATGTGCGCAACTGCACCCAAGTGATCGAAATGTGCGTGCGTAAGCCAGATGCCCTTCAGTGTTGCACCTTCTGCATCGACCGCGGCCAATAAACGTTCACCTTCGTCGCCTGGATCCACCAACACTGCTTCGCGCGTATCCGGATCCATCACCAGCCAGCAGTTTTCTTCCAGCAGGCCTACGGTGATGACGCGGATGATCACTCCTCGACTCCCAACTCGGACGATCTGTGCGGTAACACCTGTGGCGGTTGCGTGATATCAAGTACCGGCGATTCACCAATACCTTCGTGTGCCAACCACCGCTCCGCTTCGAGCGCCGCCATGCAACCGGTGCCCGCCGACGTTATCGCCTGACGATAGTAATCATCGAGCACATCACCAGCGGCAAACACGCCCGGCACGCTCGTGACTGTGCGCCACGATTCAACCTTGACGTATTTGTAATTTGTGAGCGCGAGCTGTCCGTTCAGAAATTCGGTGTTGGGTACGTGACCAATGGCGACAAACAATCCGCCCACATTGATATCGCTTTTTTCACCGGTGACGGTGTCTTCGAGCTTCAATCCCGTGATCATATCGTCGCCGACAACGTCGATCACATGCGTGTTCCACAACACGCGCACCTTCGCGTGCGACAACACGCGCTGCGACATGGTCTTCGACGCGCGAAAGCTGTCACGGCGATGAATGATGATGACTTCGCTGGCAAACTTGGTGAGATACATCGCTTCTTCCATCGCGGTATCGCCACCACCAACTACGGCCAACACTTTGTTGCGGAACACCGGCAACGCGCCGTCGCACACCGCGCACGCAGATACGCCGCCGCCCGCCTTTGCGAGTCGCAATTCGTTGTCGAGTCCAATCCATTTGGCCATCGCCCCGGTCGCGACAATCGTTGAAAGCGCTTTGACCGGTTCGCTGTAGTTCGGTGTCAGCACAAACGGATGCACGCTGAAGTCGACACTCTTGATGCGTTCGGAAACAACGCGCGTTCCGTAGCGCACGGCTTGTGCCTTCATGCGGTCCATCAATTCGTATCCCGCAATCTGCTCGGGAAATCCGGGAAAGTTTTCAATTTCGGTCGTGAGCATCAACTGTCCGCCCGGCAACTCTGTGCCCACGGCTTCACCCTCAAATACAATCGGATTGAGGTTGGCGCGCGCAGCGTAAATCGCGGCCGTCCACGCCGCCGGTCCCGAACCAATAATCGCAACGGTTTCTGCTGCATTCGCTGTTGAAACGGCCGAAGATGTCGCGGGATCGGCTGTGGTTTCGGTGTGCGAATTGTTCATGAGTCCTGCAGTCCTTTGATGGATTTCCTGGCCGGCAAACCTGCTCAATTCCTTCGGCCATGCTCTATGAAATCTCGCCAATTGGCAGGCTGGCTAAAAGGGCCACGGTGCCATCACAGAGCTTTTTCCCTCTGTGAAATTGCGGCTAGCGCACCGACAATACGCCGAGTGCTCCGTGGCAGTGCGAGACTGTGCCAACCAAGACATCGATATTCGCATTAGTTCCCCATTCGGCAATTTGTGCATCCGCCGTTGCCACCGGCGATGCGTCAATCATGCCCACGCCGTGCGTGCGATGTACGCAGTGAAAAATGACCGGGCCATTCAGTTTGCTCGTGACAGGCTGTGCCGAAACATATGCCTTGAGCGCCGGCGGCATGCTCCAACTGCGTGGGCCACCTGTTGCCGGACACAGTGCTGGCTCAATGCAATTGACGGGACATAACCACTCTGCAAAACTCACGTAATGCCGTCC
>JBDTTO010000519.1:0-3511 GCA_039930585.1 Gemmatimonadaceae bacterium | reverse complement strand
GCCGGCCAGGCATTGGGAGCCGCACTTCCCGGCCACACAGGTGGCGGTCGCGTTGTAAAAGCGTTGCGACCTGCTCGAACAACCACGGATAGGCGACACCGAGACCGATCACTTTTTCAACTCGCCACTTTCCGGCAAACGCCGCCGTTCGTGCTCTATCATACTCGGCCAACGCGCGCCATGATGCCGCCGGACTTGCCGCGTACAGCGATTCGCGAAGATACGGTGCGAGCAACTCACCGCCGCGCAGCGCTGCGAACATGCCTTCGCCCGTAAACGGATCAAAGAAGTCGGCCGCATCACCGACCAACGCGGCGCCGGGCGCCCACGCACGTTTGGCGTGTGATGCAAACGGGCCCGTCACGAACACTCGTCCGAAGAGTTCGGCCGAGGCAAAGCGATCGCGCAACTCGGGATGCGCGTTGATGAACTCGTCAAGCATGACTTCAGGTGGCGCGGGAAGCGCCGCGCCCTTTTTTTGCGGAACGACATAACCGACGTTGGTGAGACCTTCTCCAACGTCGCAGAGCCCCAGATAGGAACCGCGTGACGTGAACATCTCGCCCATCGACGTCATGCCTTGCACGTTCGTGAAGTGCGCGACAATCGCGTAGCGACGCGGAACGTGTGATGTGTGCGCGAGTTGAAGGCGTCGCGCAACAACCGAACGCAATCCGTCTGCGCCAACGACCACCTGCGCGGCAACTTCGTGCAGTGCGTCGTTGTGCCGGATTACAGCGCCAATGCAATTGCCATCGTGCGACTTCATCACGTGTTCGACCTTTGCGTTCTCGACAACGGTCACGCCGGCCGCGCGCGCGCGGTCCAGCACAATCTTGTCCAGAATTGTGCGTCGAAGTGCGAGGCCGCAATCGCGAAATCCACGAAAGCCGTGCGACGCAACAAATTCGCCATGAATGACTGCGCCCGATTGTGTTTTGACGCGCATGCCCGCGAGCTGCGCCGCTCCCGCCTGTTCCACGAGCTTCAACGCACCCATGGCTTCGAGGATGCGCGAACCTTCGGGGCTCAAATATTCGCCGCATGGTTTGTCGCGCGGAAACGCGGCGCGATCGACCAGCATGACTTCCACACCACTCTGTGCGAGGTGCCAGGCCGTGGACGCTCCCGCGGGCCCTCCTCCTACTACCAGTACCTGCGGCGACTGCGGCCAACGTTTCATAACATCCGATGGATGAAAAGTGGGATTTGTTTCGGCAGCCTATCGAGCGCGATCACGCATACAAGCTCAAAATTAACAGCGGAACGAACGGAGCCAGTGCGCCGATCAGTGAACAAAACACATTCACCCAATCATTGTTCAGACCGCCCAATCCCGCATGATGTGCCGTGGGCGTGCCGCAGCGATGAATGAATTGTTCGGTTTCAGTGGTGCAGCGCGGACACCAGCGCCGCTCCTGCAGCCAGGCGCCGAAAAGTGTGTCTGCAAACGCTCCGACGATGCCGCCGAATGCAATCGCGCCAGCGGTCGACACGGAAAGACTCAGTGGCAAATCTGATCGAGGGATGAGTTCGAACAGGAAAGCCAGCGCTGCGAGCGTGACAGAAGCCGCAATCATGGCAAGTGTTCCGGCGAGCGTGATGGCGCCGGACGTGCCAGCAGGCACGCGCGAAAACGAACGCAACGACCACGGCGCTCCGCCAACAAGCGTTCCAATTTCCGTCGCCCAGGTGTCGGCGCCGGCCGCCGCGAGTGACCCAGCACCAGCTATCGAGAAAAGAATGGCGGGCCCGCGGCCTTCGAATCCTGAACGCGTGAACAGCGCCACGAGCAACGCGCACACAAAAAACACGCCGCCGTTCGCCAACACCTGCCAGGCATCCCGTTGGCTGCTTTTCTCAACGATACCCGACACGCGCAGTTCCTTGCGTCTTTTGCCAATGCGCGACAACGCTGTCGCGAGCGCAAACCACGCAATCAGATAACATCCCATCCCCCAGCTCGCGCTGAGTGCAGCGCAACCAATAACGCCGGCGGCAATCGCTCCGCTCAACGACAACGAGCGCAAACGCCAGGCGATAAACGCAACCGCAGCGCTCACGCCAAACGCGAAAAGGAACGGGGCCGGAACTGTCAGCATTGCGTTTGGATAAAGGTCGTGGCGCACAAAGCAGCGCCCCGTTAGCGTTCGCTCTCGTGATACAGGTCATTGAAGATTCGGGTCGAACGACACCCCACAACAATCAGGCGCAGTTGCCCCTCGTCGGGCAACCTCTTGATGCGCGCGTGCCTCTCAGTCTGCTCGAGGCCGTGCGTGCTATCGACACTCCCGATTCCGAGTTGGACGCCGAACTCGTTCACGAACTGCGCAACAAGCGGTTTGGGTTGAGTGAAACGGTGAATGCACAAATTCGCCGCTACAACGAGATGGTGCGCAAGTCACAACGCGTGAACTACGACGAAGTGCTCGCACTATCTCGCCTCATTGGTAGACGGCCCGACGCCGACCTTGTATTCCGCGATGCCGGACGGCGCCTCGCGCGCGCAGCGCTCAGCACACTGTCGGCCACCACGCGCAAAGCCGCGATCAGCCTGCCCGCACTCATGGGCCGACCTATTGCCCTGCGTCAGCTGCGCCGGGTGTCGCGTTCGTTTCTTGGTGGGAAATTGCAGCGCCAGGGCAGTGCGATTGTGCTGGAAGTAATCGCGCCCGTTTCGGCGGATGCGGCACCACGTTCTGCGGGCTGCGGCCTGTACGAAGCAGCGCTCCGCGAATCGCTGCAAACACTCGCGGGCGCAGACGGCATGGTCGAACATGTGGCGTGCCGAGCGCGCGGAGATGCGTCGTGCCAATGGCGCACCGACTGGCGTAAGCGTTGATTGAACTCTGAATAAAATTTGAGTTCAGGTCGCGCGTTGCTCAGTCGGCGCGCGGTTCACGCAGTTACGACAAAACACATGCTGACTCCAGCCCTGCTTCCAGTCATCCAGCGCCTGCTGGTGGACGCCGACCTTGACGGATGGTTGTTGTACGACTTTCGCGGCACCAACTCGATTGCCGCGGGCCTGCTTGGCTTCAAGGGATTGGCATCGCGTCGCGTGTTCGCGTTCATTCCGCGCGAGGGCATTCCGCACGCAATTGGCCACAACATCGAGCCGGGTCCGTGGGCCAAGTGGCCAACTGAGTGGCCACGCGTGACGTATTCGTCGTGGCAAACGCTCGAAAGTGAACTCGCGAAACTGGTCGCGGGCAAACGCGTCGCCATGGAATATTCAGCGGGCGATGCCATTCCGTATCTCGACCGAATTCCTGCGGGCGTTCTCGAGATGGTGCGCGCAACGGGCGCAACAGTTGTAACGTCTGCCGATCTGGTGTCGCAGGTCTACGCAACATGGACGGCGCCGCAGCGCGACTCACATGTGCGGGCCGCCGAAATTATTGCGCAGATCGCAAAGGACACGATCAATTACGCAGGCGCGCAGCTGTCCGCCGGTAAGCCTGTTGCCGAACACGAATTGCAGGCGCGGATTCTTTCAGCATTTGAGCGC
>JBDTTO010000518.1:0-3515 GCA_039930585.1 Gemmatimonadaceae bacterium | reverse complement strand
TCGGGATCAATTGCCGGAAGTGAAGCAGTCGCGAATGACGGAAATTCCGCACCCGCCACACCTGCCGGCATGAGCGCACCAAGCGCGCCAACGGCGCCCAATCCCAGAAAATCCCGGCGTGACTGACGTTTAGACATGGAGATGACGTGTCGAAGTTGGACGTGAAGAGGAACGACGCGCGCGAATAGGAGCCTTACGTGTGATGCGGTCAATATCGACCTTGAATAAGATGCGCCCATTGCTCGTTTTGAGCGAGCCGCGCGTTGCATGGACCACTGCGTATGTAGGAATGTCCGCTACGGGCGCGTCAGACCATCAGGCTTAACTTGCCCGCGCACAAATTGGGCGTACGTTGATGGGACGTAAAATGCCGCTTTCAATTCACTCCCGCACATGCCAGCGATGCATAAGAAACCACGCCGCCTGACGTCCTTCATTCGTGCGTCCTTGTTCGCCGGAGCTGCCGTCGTTTTACCGGTGGCGTTCATCGCCCAAGGACCGCAATCGCTGAATGCGAACAATGCGGATCCCACGTTTGCCGAAGACGTCGCGCCCATTCTGTACAAGAATTGCACGAGCTGTCATCACACTGGCGGACTTGGTCCGTTCTCATTGGTTGAGTACGACAGCGCGAAAGCAAATCTCAGCGACATTCGTGACGCGGTCGCATCCGCGCAAATGCCGCCTTGGCATGCGGTTGGCGAACACGGAATGTTCCTGAACGACCGTCGTCTCACGGACAACGAGAAAGCGACGATTTTGCGTTGGGTTGATGCAGGCGCGAAACCTGGCGACCTCAAGAACCTGCCGCCGAAGCCGGTATATGCCGAGAAGTGGGAAATTGGCAAACCGGATCTGGTGGTGACTATGCCGCAGGATTTTGTCGTTCCCGCCAAGGGCACGATTGAGTATCAGTATTTTGAGATGCCGATTGATATCGACGCGGACAAATGGGTACAGTCGATCGAAATCGTGCCGGGCGCGCGCGAAGTGGTGCATCACGTGCTCGTGTATGCGCGTGTTCCGGCGCCTGAAGGTGCGGCGCGACCGGCTCCCCGTCCCGCGGGTACACCTGCACCACAGCCTCTGATCATTCGCAATCAGGATCAGTTGATTCCCGATGATCCGCCACGCGCCGACAATCGCAATCCACCACCGCGTTCGATGGGTGCGTTGATTGGTACGACGGCGCCCGGTACGAACGTGCTCACGATGCCGAAAGGCACGGCACTGCGGTTGCGTAAAGGCACCATTCTGACGTTTCAGATGCACTACACCGCGCACGGTCATGAATTGCATGATCGCACATCGGTGGGTTTCAAGTTTGCAAACGAAATGCCGGACGAAGAAATGATCGCGTCCGCGTATTTCAACGGTCAGTTTGTGCTGCCCGCCGGCGAGAAAGACGTGATGGTGCCCGCCGACATTGGTGTGAGCCAGCCCATCAAGATCTGGGCACTGTTTCCGCACACGCACGTGCGTGGCACACGTTGGGAATACACACTTGAAAAACCCGACGGCACGTCAAGCGTCGTGCTGGATGTTCCGCACTACGACTTCAATTGGCAAACGTATTACATGTTTGCGACGCCGCTCGATTTGCCCGCCGGTTCGAAGTTGAGATCAAAAGCATGGTACGACAATTCCGCGTCGAACAAAAGCAATCCGGACGCAACGAAAACGGTGAAGTGGGGCGATCAGACGTGGGAAGAAATGCAGTACACTGGATTTTTGTACACGGTGCCCAGTCGGCGACTGAAGTAGTCGCCGAGTGTTCGCGTCATGTTAAGTGGAGTGTTTCGGCATCTTGTGCCCGTAGCGCTGTTCGGCGCTACGGTCGCGATTGACGTGCCTATTGACGTATCGCAGGAACCGCCGGTTCCAGAATGGGCGCGCGCGCCGTGGAAGACATTTGCGCAAACACATTCACTGCGTGTGTCGTCGCACATGAAGTCAAACGTCATCAGCGGAAAATTTGACGGCGACACCACGACTGATGTTGCCATCCTGGTCGAACACACGGTCACGAAAAAAATCGGGATCGTGTTTGTGCATCACGGAGTTACGCGAACGATGCAGGTTGGCGCTGGAATTGAATTGGGAAATGGCGGGGACAACTTTGATTGGATGGACAGCTGGAAGGTTGAGCCCCGCAACAAGACTCGTCGAACAGATGCGCTATTGGTTGAGCGCGAGAGCAGCGCCAGTGGACTGATTTACTTTTTGAATGGCAAGTATCGCTGGAAACAACAAGGAGATTGACTATTTGACGAAACGCCACGGCTTCACCTCGTCAGAGACTTTTTCCAGATCCACGTCTCCGAATGACATTCGCTTCACTGAGCCGTCAGCAATTTTTATTCGCACGAATACCACATCATTGTCGCGATTTGGATCGGTTTCACCCGCCGCCTCCATTCGCTCCGCAGGCACCGGCTGCTCGCCAATCATCAACAGCGCCCAGTTCTCGGCATTTCCGGCCGCGAGTGTTGTAAACCCCGTCACGCGCGAAGCTCCGAGTATCGCGTCCCAACACACGCGACCTTCCAGATCAATACACGTCAGCTGTTGCTGTGCACGGGCATCAAGGCGATCCTGGTGCGCGACGATAAATCGCGTTGGATTCGCAATACCGATCACATGTTGCTGGTAGATGCTGTCGCGACTGGCAAGTAAACCACCGAGGAGAAATTCGGGGCTGCCTTTGATTGGCGCGAAGTCAGTAGGCCGGCGAAACGCCTGACCGAAACGGTCGACCGAATCACGCATTGGTGCTGACCAGAACGTGTATCGCAACGCATCGCGAAAATCCTGCTCGATCATTTCGCGCTTGAGTTTTTGTACTTCGCTCGGATCCATCAAGCCATACCAGCGATCATCAACGACGTAGCCGCGCGCCTTGTAGCTTTCGAATTGTGTCGACAACGGCAACGGCTTGTATGTGATGCTGTTTTGTGCGGGTGCGTCGGTTGAACCTATGGTGAATAGCGTGGCGGCAAGTGTGGTGTCATTGATCCGCCAGCGACGTCCGTCGGCTGCGACAACAATCAATCCTCTGTCAAAAATGAGTTGATCGCGCGACGCCGGCATTGCACCGCGCAGAAACGGATTTTTTGCTTCAATTGCAGCAACATCACCAATGACGTGTCCATCACCGGCGGATACTGCAAGCAGCTGATCGGCCAACAACCAGACCACGCCGTTGTTGACGCCGAGTATGCCGGAATCGAGGCGGCGTTCGCCTTTGCGAAGTGAGGCGAGGCGCGTGACCCATTTGCGCGAGAGATCCGCAGTGCTGAACGACCACAAATCCCAATGCAGCGTAGTGATGATGGTCGTAGTTACATCGCTGCTCGAAATGAAGCGACGTGATTCCCAGTGCGAGGTGAGCGCAATTATTTCGCCGTTCACGGAAGCGGTTGTCACGATCGGCCCGCCGTGCATTTCAAGCGCGCTGAACGTGCGCGTGGTTTGCCGAAACGCCAGCACTGCGGCAATCGCGATGACCACACCCA
>JBDTTO010000517.1:0-3527 GCA_039930585.1 Gemmatimonadaceae bacterium | reverse complement strand
CAGCGCTGAGGGTTTGCCCACGTTCGTTACGAACGAACCATTTGAAAAAGGTTCGACGTACACGCTGGGCGATGACGACGTGCGACATTTGCGTGTGTTACGCCTCGCCGTTGGTGCTACGCTTGGGCTTCGCGATGGTGCAGGACTGGTTGGACACGGGACACTTGTGCGATTCGCAAAAGGCCAGGCGCAGGTCGAAGTCGAACACGTTGAATCACGACCGGCCCCACCCGAAGTGCATCTCATGGTGCCGGTCGCCGATCGCGAACGTTTGTTGTGGTTGGCGGAAAAGGCGGGTGAGCTGGCGTGCACCAGTTGGCGACCGGTGTTGTGGCGCCGGTCACGCAGCGTTGCACCACGCGGTGAAGGACCAGCATTTCAGGCGAAGGTGCGTGCACGCATGGCAAGCGCCCTCGCACAATCGCAGGGCGCGTGGTTGCCGCAAATTTTTCCTGAAGCGAATCTCGAACGCGCGCTGTTAGCTGCTCCGCCGGGTGACAGAATCGTGCTCGACGCCGACGGCGAATCGTTGATCGCGGCCACGTCAGCGCGACTGGTCGCACCGGTTATCATCGCCATCGGCCCCGAAGGTGGCATTGAAGATGACGAGCTCGCGGCCGTGGTCGCAGCGGGCTTTCGTCCGGCGTCTATGGGATCGGGTATTCTTCGTTTTGAAACCGCGGGCGTTGCCGCACTGGCAATCGCGCGCACCGCGTTACACGCACCGGGTGCAATCCAGTCATGACATCCTGTCTGTTTTGTCGAATTGTCGCGAACGAAATTCCATCGCCGCGACTGGCTGAATCGGAGCACGCCATCGCCATACGCGATATCACTCCGCAGGCGCCATTTCATGCGCTGGTTCTGCCAAAGCGACACATGAATTCGCTCGCACTCGCGACCGATCCGGCTGTGCTGGGCGATGTGCTGCTGCTGGCAGCACAGGTCGCTCGAGAAGCCGGTCTGGATGAATCGGGATATCGTGTGGTGCTCAACACTGGCGCCGACGGCGGACAGACGGTTCAACACCTGCACGCACACGTGTTGGGTGGACGAGCGATGGCCTGGCCGCCAGGCTAAATTTCGGTTGCAGGACATCTCGCCAACCCGCCACGCCCTGACCGCTAATCCGCGGCTGGCAACCTGGCGTTTTCTTCCGTCAAATTACTGTGAGCGACTCACCCACTGCGGGAAGCACCATGCTTCCGCGGCTGCAAGCCGACCAAGCCAACGCCAGACGTTCCGGCGACAAGGACCTGGTCCTGCTACTCGGCATGCTGATTTCCGAAATCAAGAATCGCGAAATCGAACTGCGCCGTGATATCAACGATGAGGAGTCCGTTGATGTGCTGCGCAAAGCAATCAAGCGTCGCAAGGAAGCTGTAACGCTGTATGAAAACGCGAGCCGCACCGACCTGGCCACCAAAGAACAGGCCGAAGCGACATCGCTCGAAAAATATTTGCCTCCTCAGGCGAACACCGACGAACTGCGCGCAGCAATTGTCGCTGCGGTTGCGGGGGGCGCTGCCAATGTAGGTGCCGTGATGGCGAAAGTTATGCCGCAATTCAAAGGCAAAGCCGACGGCGGTACGATCAACGCGCTGGCCCGTGAGGTGCTGGCCGCAGGAAAGTGATTTCGTAGTCATGAACGGACACGCGTTAGGTATTCTCGAATTTCCGCGCCTCCTGGCGCATGTGGCTGGGCGCGCGCATTCTGCGCCCGGCGCGGCCGCTGTGCGTGCACGAACGCCATCGACCGATCGCGATGCGGTCGAAGCCGAGCATCAGCGCGTCAACGCGATGCGCACGCTTGTGCAGTCGGATTTGTTGTGGCCCAGCGAAGCAATTCCAGAGCTTGAGCAACCACTCAATCGGTTGCGCATTGAAGGGCTGACGTGGAGCGCGCTGGAGATGATTCAGGGCGCGATTTTGCTGCGCTCGTCTCGTCGCCAACGTGCGGCGTTGAATGATCCGCGTCGACCGGCCGTTGTAAAAGCAATTCTGGCGAACATCGCCGGTGATTTGATTGAGTTGCGCGCGCAGGAAGATGCAATTCATCGCGCGATTGCTGACGACGGCACTGTGAAGGATGATGCGTCGCCAAACTTGCGTCGTGTGCGAAAAGACCTGCGTCGCACCGAAGGTGAGTTGGTGAAGTTGCTCGAGCGCGAGATGGGTAAGCTCGAATCACATCATCAGGTTTCGGATGCGTCGGTTACGATTCGCAATGGCCGTTGGGTCATGCCGATGCGTCGCGGCGCGCGTGGAATTGTGGGCGGCATTGTGCACGACAGCTCGGGCACCGGCGAGACGATTTTCGTCGAACCACCGGCCGCCGTGGAATTTGGCAATCGGGTGCGCGAACTCGAGGCGGAAGAACAGCGCGAAGTCGAAGCGGTGTTGCGCGAATTGAGTGAAGGGTTGCGACCGTTTTACGCGGAGATGATCGCGTCATATCGCGCGCTTGTTACGCTTGATTCGTTGTACGCACGCGCGCGTTACGCGATTGACGCCATGTGCGGGCAACTGATGTTCAGCAGCGGAAATGACGGGTTGAATCTTGTTGATGCGCGCCATCCGCTACTGCTCGCGCGTGGTGTTTCCGTTGTGCCGTTTGATCTGGCGATGTCATCCAGCGAGCGCACGCTGCTTGTCTCGGGACCGAACACGGGTGGCAAGACGGTGTTGCTGAAAGCACTCGGCTTGATCGCTGCGATGGCGCAGTCGGGAATTCCGGCACCAGTCGGACCAGAGAGTCGCATGCCGATTTTCGACGACATGTTCGCGGATGTTGGCGATGAACAAAGCATTGAAGCGTCACTCTCAACTTTCAGCGCCCACGTAAAAAACCTCGGCGAAATTCTTCGCTCGGCAACATCGCAATCGCTGGTGCTGATTGACGAATTGGGATCGGGCACAGATCCCGCTGAAGGTGCGGCGCTTGGTGGAGCAATTCTCGAACAGCTGACTGTGCGTGGCACGCTAACGCTTGCAACAACACATCTGGGTCAACTCAAGTTGCTCGCGACTGAAGTGTCGGGCGTCGTGAACGCGTCGTTGCAGTTTGATAGTGTGCAACTCGCCCCAACGTATCGGCTGCTGAAAGGCGTTCCCGGGCGTTCGTACGGATTGAGCATTGCGCGTCGACTGTTGCTGCCGGAGGACGTGTTGCAGAATGCCGAGAATCGCTTGCCCAAGGGTGAGCGGGATGTGGCAATTCTGTTGGCGGATCTTGAGTCGCGTGAAGCTGCATTAACCGATCGTGAATCGCTAATGGCGGTCAACGCTGGCAAGACGCGCGCGCGCATGGCCACGGTTACCGATCGCGAAATCAGAATACGCGAACGCGAACGTGAGATTGAGCGCACTGCTCGCGAAGAGTCGCGCAAGTATTTGTTGGAAGCGCGCGCCGAAGTTGAGCGCGCGATTGCTGCGGTGCGTGCGGAAACATCTGCAGCAGCATCGGCCGAGGCGATGGAGCAGGCTGCGCGATCGGCGCGTCGGGCAATTGAAGAAGCGGCGGCAGC
>JBDTTO010000516.1:0-3533 GCA_039930585.1 Gemmatimonadaceae bacterium | reverse complement strand
GTGGGGTTTTGCGGATCGCGCATGACGCTGTCGAAATCAACGACGGCATCAAACGAACCGGGTCGGCGAATGAATGCATTAACTTTCTGTCGGGCCAGTTCGCGCGGTGGCGTATCGTAGTTCGCCTTGCCGAAGGGAAGAATGGTACAGCCATACATTTTGATGCCACGTGCATGCGCGCGCGCGACCATCGATTTGTAGGCCGCAATGAGTCCATCGGCCACGCTGTCCGCATTTTGCGCCGATGCTCCACCCAGGTCGTTTACTCCTTCCAGCAACAGCACCCACTTCACACTTGGACGCTCCAGCACATCGCGATCAAAACGCGCAAGCGCGGTTGGTCCAAGGCCGCCGCGCAGCACGGTGTTGCCGCCAATGCCCGCGTTAACGACTGATACGTGTTTCGTATCGGCGTTTGCCTGCAGGCGCGCCGCCAGATTGTCCGGCCAGCGATTGTTTTTGTTTGTGCCCGATCCACGACCGTCGGTTATTGAGTTGCCAAGTGTCACTATCGTCGCGGCGGACGCGTCGGCGACCACCTCGAGATCGGCAATCACGTACCAGTGGTCCGTTTGCGCGGGCGTCGTGAAGTTTTCATCCAGGACATGATTGCCCGGCACGATGTAGGAAGTGTTTCGCGAACCGGGGTGACCGGTGACAACACTGGGCATCGACGCAATGAACGTGCTGATGGAAAGTTCGCCCAGTGGTTGCACATCGAACGGAAACGCGTCGCTGACCACCATTGCGCCAACTGGAATCGTGATTGAATCGACGCCGTGAAATGAAAGTTTGCGCGCGCTCGCGGAGCGCGCGACACTTCCGCCGGGAGTCGTTGCGAGCGATGCAGCACCAATCACGAGTGGTGTGTTGCCAAACGTATTCGCAAACCTTATGCGCACCGTTTTTCCGCCGACGGACGCTTTGACGCGCTGTCGTAGTGTGGTGCCGCTGAGTCCTGGCGCGGGTGGCAGATTTGCGGGCTCGGTGATCTGCTGCGATGTGCCCCACGTTGCCACCCAGTTTGCATTCGACGCAACGGGCGACGAGTTATGGCACGCGCTCGCGAGCGATACAAGTGCCCCTGCGCACGCGAGAACAGCAAGTGCTCGCAAAGGTCGATTTTTGCGAAACGAAACGGTGTGCATACGCATGACTCGCACTCCTACCAGTTGTCAGTTCTGAACGGCGCCATTGGCAGCGCCGCGTTGTTATACAGGTTCGGGTTGCGCGGACTGTTGCCCCAGGCATAACGCACCGCAACCGGGTTCATGACTTCGTCGCTCGAAACGACGACGGTATTCCTGACGATGCGCGCTCGCGCCCACTTCCATTGTTTGTCGACACCCGCAATCGCAAACCCTTGTATGCTGTCACCGGGCGCGCGTGTCCGTAGTCCGGAAGCGTTCGTGAACGTCAACACAATCTGTTGGCCGTCGATTTGCTGCTTTCCGAATTTCGGACCCAGAAATTCGACAGGTTGGTGGTACATACTGGCTCTGGCAATAAGCGCCAGTCGCACACCGACATCGCGTTTGTTGGTGGGATGCAAGTTGGTGGCTTCTCCAACGTCGATCGTGATAGCCTGCCCCGTATTCGGCAGCGACAACGCCGCATTCTGCGATTCGCGGAGATACGCCCATCCCGCATTTGCCGGTGGCATTGCTTCGATTTTCCCGTAGTTCGGCAACTGCACCCACAGAAACGGAAACGCGGATCGACCGCCGTTCAATTCCTTGCGCCAGCTCTCAATCAGCGTGGCAAAACTTTCGCGGTAGGCCTTGGCCTGTTCGTCGTTGTTGGAATTGGATTCGCCCTGATACCAGATCACACCCTTGAACGGCAACGGCGCGATTGGATGCATCATGCGGTTGTAAAGAATGGTCGGAATTTTGTTGATGTGCTGCCCGTCATCGTTGAACGACGCCATGCCAACGCGGAATCTCCAGTCTCCCGCCAACGAAATTTTCGCACCAGCACTTTCGATAAAGAGCTGGCTGGTATCGCCAGTCAATCCACCGTCGCCGGTGCCATCGGTGACACGCACGGTGATGACATTATTGCCTTCATGTAACGCCGACGACGGCACGGCATATTCGCGCACGCGAAAATATCCCTCAGTGCGACCCACTTCCACGCCGTTGATCCAGGTGATGTCATCATCATCAATCGGACCCAACGCCAGCTTTGCACCAGTGCGGGCTTGTGCGGCGGTAAGAATAAACGTGCGACGCAACCACGCGACGCCATCAAGCCCCGCGTAGCCGTTGTGCTCCCACGCTCCAGGAGCATGAATGGTTCGCCATCCACTCTCGTCAAGATTGATGGCGCTCCACACCGCCTGACCATTTACCAGCCCGGCATCAGCCACCGGCAACGTTCCAAGACGTTTCTCGAGCGAATCGCGCATGCGCGCCTTGTATTGCAACTCCGTGTTTTTTACAGTCGCCCATGCGGCATCATCCAGGTGTTGCGCGCCGCGCGAAATGTACGGGGCTACAGCCGCGCCACCCCACGCGTTGTTGATGATGCCAATGGGGACATTGATGTGCGTGCGCAATTCGCGCGCAAAAAAATACGCGACTGCGCTCATCGCGCCCGCTGTCGCCGGAGATGCAGCATTCCACATGCCGCCAGTCAGTTCGTCTTCGGCGTTCCACGACCACGAGTTCGGTATTTTGAACTCACGCAAGTTGCGGTCATTCGCGGCGGCAACTTCCGCTTTGCCATTGTTGGCCCGCGCGAGTGTCCACTCCATGTTGGACTGGCCCGACGCAATCCAGACATCGCCGAAAATGATATCCGACACGCTTTCGTTTGCACCATCAACGGCCGCCGCCAACGTCACGGGCTGACCGACACCGCGCGGCGGAAAGGACACGCGCCACGCACTGTCCGCCTGCGCAATCGTCACCTTCTTTGCTGCACCCAGTGTCACGGTAACTCTGGCGCCAGGCGTCGCCCAACCCCAAACCGGCATTGGTACGTCGCGTTGCAACACTGCCCCGTTGCCGAAAATACGTGCGATGCGAACCACCGAAGCGGGACGCGTCGCGGCGCGCCTGGCCAGGCGAAGTGCACTCCCAGTTGTATGATGTGGCTGCACCGTCGCCGCCAAACAAGTAACGATGGAAGCAGCAACGATCCATTTGTATGACACGATCGGCATGCGACGTAACCGGTAGGTGAAAAGTTTGATGCCTGGTGCTTCGCGCCGAATCAGGGCACGGATTGCGAGGCCGGGTACAATGCACGAAACCGTGCGTAATGTTTTTTGTAAGCCTGTCGCGCGTCGGCGTCCGGCTGCTGCAATGGCGCGCGCATTAACGTGGCCTGTGCCGCTGCGGCCACATCCGAAAACGCTTCAACCCCTACCGCCGCCAACAGCGCCGCACCATACGCGGGTCCTTCCTCGCGATTAACTGTCGTTACCGGCACCCCAAAAATCTCCGATTGCAACCGGCGAATGAGTGGACTTTTCGCGCCGCCACCCGTCAGCAACAAATGTCGCGGCGACAATCCAAGCTCCTTCA
>JBDTTO010000515.1:0-3539 GCA_039930585.1 Gemmatimonadaceae bacterium | reverse complement strand
CCTCACCGCAAAGCGAAAGGCAGACCCCACGAAGTAAACAAAGGGCTGCTGACGATACTCGGCCACACTCGGGATCGGTTTCTCGGGCCTCGTTCGGTTACCTTACGACGTGGCCAATATCTC
This sequence comes from Gemmatimonadaceae bacterium, assembly GCA_039930585.1. Taxonomy (GTDB): domain Bacteria; phylum Gemmatimonadota; class Gemmatimonadetes; order Gemmatimonadales; family Gemmatimonadaceae; genus Gemmatimonas. The sequence continues at coordinate 3,416 of JBDTTO010000515.1, read as the reverse complement.
GCATTTGACCGATCAGCAATCCGGTGTGGTAACGCCGGTTTCTTCGAGCACGACCGCCGAGTTGTCCCTGGACGTCGTGGTGACGCGTGGTGGCGTCGTTGAATCGCGCCATCGCGTGGACGCGGCCGTGGTGGATGCCAACGGCGAGCTGTTGCATCGGGCCGGAAATCCCGGCGTGTTTACCTGGTGGCGATCGTGCGCCAAGCCGTTTCAGGTCATGCCGCTGGTCGAGAGTGGTGGCCTGCAGAAGCTCGATTGGAAGGGTGACGAGCTGGCGTTGGCCTGCGCGTCTCACGGCGGCGAGCCGGAACACGTTGCCATTGCCGAATCCATGTTGCGGAGCATTGGGCTGGAAGAGGGTGATCTGGCCTGCGGTCCGCATGAACCTCTGGCGGCGCGTGGCGCCCGGCTGCTGCGCGAGTCGGGACACCGCGTAACGCGATTGCACAACAATTGCTCGGGCAAACATTCGGCGATGCTGGCGCAAGCACATTTGCGTGGGCTGCCAACCAAGGGCTACGAGCTCATAGAACACGAAGTGCAGCAGGATGCGCTGCGCGCTGTGGCGTTGTGGGCCGGCATGAACGAAAGTGAAATTGGTGTGGGCATCGACGGATGTGGTGTGCCGGTGTTCGCACTCCCGTTAGCCAACATGGCGTTGTCGTATGCGCGGTTGGTTACGGCTGCGGCACGTGGGCATGAAGCTGCGGCGCGCATTGTACACGCGATGACCGGGCATCCATTTCTCATTGGCGGCACTGAGCGATTCGATACGGCGTTGATGCAAGCGTGTCGCGGCAAGGTGTTGTGCAAGATTGGCGCAGAGGGCGTGCATACGCTCGCGTTGGTCGATCGCGGAATTGGTCTTGCCATCAAAGTCGAAGACGGCGCGCCGCGCGCACAATATCCCGCCGTGTTGGCGTTGCTGGCGCATCTTGGCGAACTGCCGGATCCGCTGCCTGACTCGCTGCGTGAGTTTGCCGCGAAAGCTGTTCGCAATACGCGCAGTGAAGCCGTTGGTGAAATTCGAGTGGCCAGCGCCGATCTTGGAGAACGCGCGTGACATCGAATGCTTCAAGTCGGATGAAAACGGTAACGGCGACGAAGGCACTCGACAGCAATTTGTCGGTGCCCATCGAAACAACAGACGATCGTGTTTCGGTGCGCGAGATCGTGGCGCAGCCTGGTGAAAAATTTCTGGATCACGCAACAATCGTGCTCGTGCGGTTGGCGGCGCAGTTGGCGGGTGGTGCGGAGGGCGATGTTCGCATCGCGTTACAGGAAGGCGCGCTGCACGTTGATCATGTGTGGGTCGAAGAAGTGATTTTGCAGACGTACTTGTTTGCCGGTTTTCCACGATCACTGAACGGCGCGCGCGAATGGCGTCGAGTGTCGGGCAGAACGGCGCCGTTGCAAGACGAAGGCGAGGTGTTTGATGGCGATACGTGGCGCGCGCGCGGTGAAGTGACGTGCGAAACCGTTTACGGTCGGTTTTATAAGCAGTTGCGTGCGAACATTCGCGATCTGCATCCGGCGCTTGATTCGTGGATGATCGTGGAAGGGTATGGCAAAGTTCTAAGTCGTCCGCAGCTTGATTTGTGGCGACGTGAGTTGTGCATCGTGGCCGCGTGTGCGATTGGTCGGCAGGATCGGCAGTTGCATTCGCATTTGCATGGATCGTTGCACGCAGGAGCGAGTGTTGCGCAGGTGACTGCGTCACTCGACGCTTTGACGGACATGTTATCGCCAGCGGATGTTGCGCGATACAACGGGCTGTGGGCCCGCGTTCAAGGCAAGTAGCAAGTAGTTCAAACTTTTTCGTTTCTTATCTCATGTTTGTTGATCGCGTTGTAGTTCGCGTGGAAGCTGGTACCGGCGGATCGGGTATCGTGTCCTTTCTGCGTGAGAAGTTTTATCCGATGGCAGGTCCCGACGGCGGCGACGGTGGTCACGGCGGCGACGTGTACGTGCGGGGCGATCGCAACCTTGGAACGTTGCTCGATTTCACGTACCGCGATTTGTGGAAAGCCGAACGCGGCAATCATGGCGAAGGCAACGACAAAACGGGAAAGTCCGGCGCCGACATTTATTTGCCATTGCCAACCGGCACTGTTGTGCGTGATCGCGCAACGGGAGATGTCGTGTGTGAAGTGATGGAGCATGGCGAAGAAATCATGGTCGCCAAAGGCGGGCGTGGTGGTCGCGGCAATGCATTCTTCATGACATCCACGCACCAGGCGCCGCGCGAATGGCAGCCGGGCGAAGAAGGGATTGTTCGTGAACTGGAATTCGAACTCAAGCTGATCGCCGATGTCGGGTTGGTTGGTCAACCAAACGCTGGCAAGAGCACGTTGTTGTCGGTGATTTCCGCAGCGCGTCCAAAGATTGGCAATTATCCGTTCACGACACTTTCGCCAAACCTTGGCGTGGTGCCGATGAGTGATCATCGCAGCTTTGTGGTTGCCGATATTCCGGGCATCATCGAAGGCGCGCATGAAGGCAAAGGACTTGGCCTTCAGTTTCTGCGCCACATCGAACGCACGCGTATTCTGGCGTTTCTCGTGCCAATCGAAAGTGATGATTGGCAAAAAGAATTCGACCAGTTGCGGCATGAAATTGCGTCGTATTCTGCCGAACTTGCAAAGAAACCGTTTTGTCTGGTCTTCACCAAGCTTGATTTGTTGGGCGAGTATTACGTACCGGAAATCGACACGCATGGTGCGTTCGCAGCGTTGTCGGTCAGTGCACCGGGTCGCATGGGATTGACGGACCTGTTGGACGCGTGGTGGTCGCAGTTGCTGCTGGTGCGTGCGGCCGAAGTCGCCCTTCCAGACGACGAGTTTGTTCCCTGATTACAGCGGACGTCGCATCGGGAAAGCAGACCCCGAATATCCGGCGGCACTCAACAAACTCAATGACGCGCCCAAAGCCATCTGGATTGCGGGCGCGTTAGCAACGGCCGCTGCGCCTGCGGTGGCGATTGTCGGAACGCGCCACGCGAGTGCATATGGATTGCGCACTGCGCGAACGCTGGCAGCCACGTGTGCGCGTGCGGGCGTATGTGTGGTAAGCGGACTCGCCAGTGGAATTGATGGCGCAGCGCACGAAGGTGCGCTTGAAGCTGGTGGACGAACGGTTGGTGTTCTGGGTACATCGCTTGACGTTGCGTTTCCCAAACAACATCGCAATCTGCAGCAGCAAGTTGCACGTGAAGGATTGCTGGTTACCGAAATGGAATCGGGGCAGGGCGCCAATGTCTGGACATTTCCCCGCCGCAATCGACTAATCGCTGCGTTTTCGCAACTGGTGGTAGTGGTCGAAGCGGGTACAAAAAGTGGTGCACAGATCACCGTTGAACACGCGCATACGCTCAACATTCCTGTGGCCGCCGTACCCGGAATGATGGACGCGCCCCA
>JBDTTO010000514.1:0-3546 GCA_039930585.1 Gemmatimonadaceae bacterium | reverse complement strand
CAACCCGGTTCCACCGACATTTGGAAAAACCCGATGCCTAACCAGGCGTCGGGTTTTTTCGTTTCATTGTGTACAGCACATTGTCGAGCGCGAACATCGCGGTGTTCGCATCTTTCAGATGAAAGTCGAAATCACATGCGGGGCGGAGTGTTTTTACCGGCGCTTTGAATCCGAGCGCGACGCCATCTGTTTTCGGTTTCAATAATCCGCCCTCAAACAATCCCTCGATGGGCGAGCTGATCGTTTGGTACTTAGGTGTATCGCAGGAAAGCAGCTCCGGTCCGACCACGTGTTTGGCGGTGAAGATCAGGGAATGATTGAGCACGTTGTCATTGGGTTTGATGCGCGCGCGTTCGGCATCGGGAACCCAGGGCGCCACACTCCACTCAGCGATTGTCCATGCACCCGCAAACGTGCCCTGCGCGTGCGCAGTGGTCGCGTAGCCAAACAGTGCTGCGGTGAGCGTAGCACGGATGAAGCCGGTCCGACTCATGACTTGCCCTATTGTTGTGATGCGCCCAACGCCTTTCGCACGACTGGCGCCACGTGAGATCCGAACAGCTCGATTGAGCGCATGGTTTGCGCGTGCGTCATTGTACCCATGCCGATTTGCATGAGGAAGCGCTGATGGCCAAAGATGCTGTGCTGAAACAGAATCTTGTCCACGACCTCCTGTGGGCTGCCAACAAACAGCGCACCACGCAGAGTCCGCGAAGCTTCGTATTGCGCACGCGTGGGCGGCTGCCAGCCGCGTTCCTTTCCAATGCGACCGAACACATCAGAATAGGCCGGGAAAAATTCGTTGGCGGCGTCTTGCGAGTTTTGCGCAATAAAACCGTGTGAATTGATGCTGACGGGTAACGACATTGGATCGCGTCCGACGCGGAGCAGTGTATCGCGATACAACTGCACAAACGGCGCGAACCGCTCTGGCTCACCTCCGATGATTGCAAGCGCCATTGGCAAACCCAACGTGGCGGCACGCACGACCGATGGTGGATTGCCGCCGACCGCGATCCAGATTGGCAATGGATCTTGCACGGGACGCGGATACACGGGAATGTCGCGAAGCGGCGGGCGCAGTTTGCCCGACCATGTCACACGCTCGTTATCCCGAATTTTGAGCAGCAACTCAATTTTTTCGGCAAAGAGCGCATCGTAGTCGTCGAGGTCGTACCCAAAAAGCGGAAACGACTCGATAAACGAACCGCGGCCGGCCATGATCTCCGCTCGGCCCCCCGACAGCAGATCGAGCGTGGCAAACTGCTGGAAGACGCGAACGGGTTCGTCGGAGCTGAGCACGGTCACCGCACTGGTCAGTCGAATCCGCCTGGTCCGTTCAGCGGCAGCGGCCAGAATCATGGCTGGTGCCGAGGCGACGTAGTCGGCGCGGTGGTGCTCGCCAATGCCGAACACGTCGAGACCGACCTGGTCGGCCAAGGCGATCTCTTCGATGACGTCGCGTACGCGTTGGGCCGCACCCGTCTGCTGCCCAGTCTGCGGGTCGTGCGCGGTGTCAACGAAGGTATAAATGCCGAGTTCCATGGGTGCCGAGGACGGTGTGGTCAGGTCGGCGTCAAGGAAACGGAAACGCCACTAACTAAAATATAGCGACATCGGCTACCGTCGTGGAAACTGCTTGTTGTCGCCTTGATCCTTGAGCGAGTCCTGGGCGCGTGTTATCACGCGCTGCAAGACGTCACGCAGCTCAACCTCGCGTTTGCGCGACACCCGGACAAACAGTGTTCGCGCGACTCCAAAAGCCACGGCCACCATTCCGAATAGCACGGGAAAAGCCAAAGCCGGATTTTTCGTGGCGCCCATTACAGCGCCCATTAAGCCGCTACCAAGACTAAAGCCGCCGCCCAGCGTGATGCCAACAAACATTGCCGCCGCCTGCTGCTTGAGATCCTCGAACGCACGGACGGTGGTACGACCGTTACGCGACGTCAGGTAGATCTGCACTCGGCGCGGTTGTGAACTGTTTCTGCCACCGCCCGCCGCCGACGTTACGGTGAGCGTGCGTCCAACCGCGCTGACTGTGACCATTTCGCCCAACGCACTTCGAACTTCATCAGCGACTTCTTCGAAGCCGATGTCGTTCAATTCGCCGTCGAATGCAGTCTCAAGTTCGATCTTTGTGCGACCGCCGAGAAACCGATTGATTTTCTGGGCGCGCGTAGCGGAAATGGTGGCTGGCACACCGTAGCTGCTGGATGTGCGTGCCGTTGCTGTTGCGCGCGCGCGTTCAGCCAATGCCCGATCGACGTACTGCGCATCAATGCCAGCTTCGACTGCAGATGCACGCACCACCGCGGCATTAAAACCAACGGTGTCCGTCGGAATGGATTTGCCGAGCTGAAAGCTAGATGGCGGAACAATCATTCCTGTGTTCGCCTGTAATTCTGCTGCGCGCGCATAAATCTGCTCGGCGTCGGCTGATGAAATGATTTCATCGGCGTCTTTCGCGATCGGCGCTGGCGGCGCTGCAAAATTTGATCGCTGCGGTGGCGCCATGTCCATCAGTTTTGCAGGCGCGCGCGAGATGTATGCGGTCTCATTCGTTGCAACGAGTGCGAGTCCACTTTCGGTTGGCAATGCGTCAAGTGCGGCACGCAATGCTTCACCGTTTTCGTAACGGTCCGCGGGCGATTTTGCGAGCAAACGATCGACAATGTCGCCAAGCGCTGCAGGTACACCATTTGCCAACGAACACAACTTTGGCGGCATGCTGGTGACATGCGCAACAACAATAGCGGATGCGGTTGGTCGCTCGAACGGGAAACGTCCGCACAAGCAGAAGAACGCGAGAATACCGAGCGAGTAAAGATCGCTGCGGCCATCGAGTGTGTCGCCCGATACCTGCTCGGGGCTCATGTACTGCACTGTGCCCAGCACGGTGCCTGTAGCAGTGAGTGATTGGGATTCGGCGACGCGTGCAATGCCGAAGTCCGTCAACATTGCGCGACCGGTTTCGCTGTCGAGCAACACGTTTTCGGTTTTGATGTCGCGATGCACCACGCCGCTGGCGTGCGCATAACCCAGGGCCGATGCGAGCTGCTTGAGCAGCGATACCACTTCGCCCGGCGACAACGGACCTAATCGCGTGATGCGTTCGGCCAGCGATTCACCGTTGATGTACCGCATGGCGAAGTACACGACCGCGTCGCGTTCGGCGGCGGCATAAATCGGAACGATGTTGGGATGCGACAGCCTGCCCGCGGTCTTTGCCTCGCGCAGAAATCGATCCCGTACCTTGGGGTCGACGGCGAGATGCGGCGGCAGCGTTTTGATCGCGACCGGGCGTTCGAGCTGTTCGTCGACGCCGAGGTATACCACACCCATGCCGCCGCGACCAACTTCGCGCTCGATGCTGTACTGGCCGGTCACGGCGCGCATCAGGGCCATCGTGGCCGGATCGTTTCGGTCAAGCATGCATGGAGGGCAGTATGGGTGCGCGCGGCAGTTTGCGACCGCTGGAAAGCGGCACGAACTCTATACTACGCCTGCGTACGCTAAGCCGGTTCGTGACGTTTGTCACCGCTC
>JBDTTO010000513.1:0-3563 GCA_039930585.1 Gemmatimonadaceae bacterium | reverse complement strand
CTTGTAGCGTTCAACAAGCCCTTCGTTTTTCACTCCTGCACGCTTCTGCATGAGTTTGAGATAGTCGTCCAGAAATCCAATGGCGCCCATCCACAGCGTGACAAACATCGCGAGCAACACGTAACGATTGTCGAGTCGCGCCCATAACAAAACCGGTATCACCAGCGCAGCCAGAATGATCAGGCCACCCATCGTGGGAGTTGCACCTTTGTTCGCGTGCGTGTCGGGTGTGCCTTCGCGCACAACCTGGTGCACCTGCAACTTCTGCAATCGCCGGATGATGAACGGTCCGACAAAAAACGCGATAAGCAGCGCGGTAACAAACGCGCCCGCCGATCGAAACGTGATATAACTCAGAAGATCTTTTGAACGCTGCGCGCCGCCGATCCACTGCATCAGAAGATAAAGCACTTACTTGTTAGCCCAGGCGGTGAGAAATGGTACGAGACGCTCCATCTTCGCGCCTCTCGATGCCTTCAACAAAATTACCGCGTTGCGATCAAGCCGAGGTTCGAGGCGAGACCACAGGTCGTCAAATTCCGGTGCAAATACTACGCGACTGTCGTTGGGTGCCACGCGCTGAAACGCCGCGGCAAAGTCTCCCACTGCCGCAATCACGCTGGCCTTGGATGCGAGCGCTGCGCGCGCAACGTCGTCATGCTGTGCGGGTGCCTGCGCACCAAGTTCGCGCATGCTGCCCAGAACCGCTACACGTTGCCGACCTTCGCCCACGCTGTTCAACAAATCCAACGCCGCGCGTGCGGATGCAGGATTGGCATTGTACGCATCGTTGATCATGACGGCCTCGCCTAACTGCTCCCACACACCGCGCATGTTTGGCACTGGCATGGTGCGGAGCGCTTCGGCGGCGCCTTCGAGCGGGACACAGCAGGCGTTTACGGCTGCCAGTACGAGCGTTGCGTTTGCAACCTGGTGTGCCCCACGTAAAGCCAGCTTGACCGTCACGCCGCTGATGGTCAGCCAACCTGTGCCATCGTCAGAGAGGCCCCACGCAGTTGGTTGAACATCGCCACCGTCCAGCCCTGCTGTCACCACTCGTGCAGCGCGTGCGCGCGCGATTGGCTCAACGTCAGGATACGCCGTTGGTACAATCGCGAGATCAACACCCTGAAAAATGTCGGTCTCTTCGCGCAATACACCGGCGAGATCGCCAAGGCCCTCAAGATGTTCTTCGCCGATTGACGTCAGCAACGCCATGTCAGGCTCCACGATGGCGCGGAGCGCTGCCACTTCGCCGGGAACGTTGGTGCCAACTTCAATAACTGCGATTTCTGCGTGCGGCGGTAACGCGAGCAGCGTGAGCGGAACGCCAACCAGGTTGTTGAAATTCCCCGCCGTCGCATGCACAGTAAGCGCACTGCCCAATGCCGCGCGCAACATGTCCTTGGTGCTGGTCTTTCCGTTCGAACCGGCAACCGCAATCACAGGACCGCCCCAGACACGACGCCACGCTGTCGCAAGTTTTCCCAATGCGACCAGTGTGTCATCAACAACGTAGGTCGGAATACCGAGCCCCGTGGCCGCCATTGGATTTGAGACAACAAATGCGGCAGCCCCTTTCTCTTTCGCCGAGGCGAGAAAGTTGTGGCCATCAAAGTTATCGCCAACCAACGCCACAAAGCAGTCGCCAGTCTGAATCGTGCGCGTGTCCGTAGACACACCACTTAACGCATGCGCTGCCCGCGGCCCCGTGCCCAATGCCTGCGCCACACGCTCCAGCGTCCAGTACACGTGCGGATGCTGCGCGCGCACGTACGGAATTGGTACGAACGCGATTCCGGCGGGCGGAGTTTCCGCTGATTCGGTGGCAGATGCGCGAACAGCACCTGGTGATTTATGCGTGCTCACAACTGCCCCGACAGTTCTGCGACAATTTCTTTTTCATCAAAGTGGTGCGAAACCGTGCCGCGAATCTGATACGTCTCGTGTCCTTTGCCCGCCAACAGAATAACGTCGCGCTCGCTCGCAATATGCAACGCATGCGCAATCGCAGCGCGACGATCTTCAATGCGATCGTGCTCGTGCAACTTCATGCCCGCTTCGATATCGTCGAGAATCTTCTCTGGATCTTCGGTTCGTGGATTATCACTCGTCAAAATCACGTGATCACCCAGTCGCTCAGCGATTTCTCCCATAACCGGGCGTTTACCACGATCCCGATCACCACCGCATCCGAAGACAACGATCAATCGACCTGCAGTCGCACCAGATCCGGCAAACGGACGCACTGCCGCGATTGCACGCTCGAGTGAGTCGGGCGTATGGGCGTAGTCGCGCAGCACCGTTGGCGAAGTGCGCAACTTTTCCAGACGCCCTGGAACCTGCGGCGACTGTTGTAACCGCTCCGCGACATCGGATAGCGATTGTCCAAGCGCCAACGCAGCGGCGGCAGCACCGACCGCATTGGAAACGTTAAACTCGCCGATGAGCGGCAAAGCAACCGAAGCCGCACCAAATGGCGTTACAAGTTGGAAACGACTACCCTGCGTTTCATACACGACATCACGCGCGCTGACGTCCGCATTCACGCTCAACCCAAACGTGATTGAGCGCGGCGCAGGCGGAAGCGCACGCCACGCGGCGTCATCCGCATTGACAACCGCCGTTCCATCACGCGAGAGCAAACCGACCAATCGTGTTTTGGCGCCGAGGTAGTTTTCCATCGTGCCGTGATAATCGAGATGGTCACGGGTGAGATTCGTGAACAGCGCGGCGGCAAATGAAAGCCCTTCAACGCGACGTTGATCCAGCGAGTGCGACGACACTTCCATCACCACGCTTTTGACGCCGCCGTTCACCAGCGCACGCAGCAGTCGCTGAAGTTCGACAGGTCCGGGAGTGGTAAGTCCGTCGCCGCCCGGAAACAACGCGCCGCGACTGCCCAGCAATACGCCGAGTGTGCCGATTGATGCGGATGGTTGCGACGGCGAATCCAGCAGATGACGCAGCAAGCCAACCGTTGTCGTCTTTCCGTTCGTGCCGGTCACTCCAACCAATTGCAGCGCGCGTGCAGGCCAATCGTAAAATGCGGCTGATGCAACAGCGGCGGCGCGCCGACCATCGCGAACAACAATGGTTGGCATTGTGGTGCGCGTTGCGTCTTCGACGATCGCACAGAGTGCACCGCTTGTTGCAGCCTGTGCCAACCAGTCGTGGCCGTCCTGCGCATACCCCTGCACTGCCACAAACAACGCGCCAGCGGTAACGCGACGACTGTCATCAACCAATCCGGCAATCTCCGTTGGAAAATCTTCGGAGACTGAGACCAGCAATCCCGCGGTGCCAAGTGCGTCGATAATTTGTGTGACCGGAACGGATGTCATCGCGCAGTGCCCAACGTGATCGAAGTTCCCGAGTGCGCATAAGTACCGGCAGCCGGTTTCGTACGTCCAACCGTGCCTTCTTCGAGCTTCACTTGAAATCCGGCTGCGTGCAACGTGCGAACAGCGTCGCGTAAATCCAAACCGGAGACATTTGGAATCAGGCGCAGCTCGGCCTCGGGCGCACGCACAGATTTTGGCTTGTACGGGAAAGAAATCACA
>JBDTTO010000512.1:0-3572 GCA_039930585.1 Gemmatimonadaceae bacterium | reverse complement strand
CGGCGGCTTTGTTCGTCGTCGCAACAAGCGCAACGTCGCCGCGTAACTCGCGTCTCGTTGCACTGATCCACGCATACCGCGTCGGCTCCTTCGGGGGCCGGCGCGGTTTTCGCTTTTCCAGGTGGTCCGCTATCTTCTGCGCATGACAACCACCGACATCGCAGAACAAGGCAGCGTCAATTCCGTCATCGCTGATGGCATTGGAGCGCTCACATTTCGTCATCCCAAAGGCAATTCACTTCCTGCAAGCCTGCTTGCAAAGCTGGCTTCGGAAGTTGATGCACTCAGCATTAATCCTGCCGTTCGTGTGATCACGTTGCAGAGCGACGGCACTGGCCCGTTTTGCGCAGGCGCATCATTTGACGAACTCACGCGCATCGCCGACGCGGACGCGGGACAAACATTTTTCAGCGGATTTGGTCGCGTCATTCTGGCGATGATCCGTTCGCCCAAATTTATCGTGACCGGTATTCAAGGTCGCGCGGCGGGCGGCGCCGTTGGATTGATTGCAGCATCCGATTACAGCTTTGCCGTGCGAACAGCTTCGGCCAAGTTAAGTGAACTTGCGGTCGGCCTCGGTCCGTTTGTGGTCGGCCCGGTCATCGAAAAGAAAATTGGTCTTTCCGCATTCAGCGGCATGGCCGTGGACGCCGATTGGCGCGACGCCGAATGGTGCGAACGCCATGGCCTCTATACGCAGTTGTGCGATTCTGCGGATTCCATGCGTGCTGGAGTTGCGAAGCTTTCAGCGACGCTCGCGGCTTCGAATCCCGAAGCGATGGCGGAACTGAAACGCGTCTTCTGGGAAGGCACCGAACAGTGGGATGCACTGCTCTCAGCACGCGCACGCATCAGCGGCACGATGGTGCTGTCCGAGTTCACCTCGAAAGCGATTGGGGCGTTCAGGGCGCGCTAAGCGCCCTTCCCACTCTGCAACTCAGACACCGGCGAAGTCGATAAAACCCTTCTCGGCGTCCGCTCCCGTCAGGCGAACGCGAACGCGCTCACCAACGTCCATTCCTTCTTCGCCTGTTACAACACGCCCTTCAACCGGCGGCGCTGACACGCGCACAAATGTGCCGCTTGCAGTCACGCCAGTTACGACTGCGTTGAATGTCTCGCCCACGCGGTTTACGAGAGATGCGGCCGCGGCCTGTTTACGCACAAGCCGTTCAACTTTGCGCGCTGCGTTTTCACGTTCGGTGCAATGTTCGGCAATAGCGCCAAGTTCCTGTGCGGAATAAGGCGCCGCTTGTTTCGACAACACCGCTTTGAGCAATCGTTGCGTCACGAGATCGACGTAACGACGATTGGGCGCTGTTGAATGCGTGTAATACTGCGTTGCCAAACCGAAATGTCCGATGTCCGGCTGCGAAGGTTCGTGCAACACATATTGTCCGGGCCCAAGCAACTTCACAATCGAGAACGAGAGCTCCGTAAAGTCGCCGGGATTCTTTTGCCGTTGCGATGTGAGAAATGCCGCAAGCGCGGGTGCATCGGGTTCGGCTGGCAGTTTTTCACCCGCTTTTGCGGCCAGGTCGACGATGCGATTCCAGCGTTCCGGTTTTCGAACTATCCGACGAATAGAAGGTGAACTGTGCTCATCGAGAAACTGTGCCATCACCACGTTGGCCGTGACCATGAAGTCTTCAATGATCCGACTGGCTCGCGTTTTTCGTACGAGCTCGATGTTAATCGATCCATCGGCGCCAACAACAGGTTCGGCTTCGATGGTTTCGAAGGTCAGCGAACCGCGACGCGTGCGATCGGCGCGCAGACGTTCGGACGCGGTGTCCTGCAGATGTAGTTGCTGTTGAATTTCTTTTGTCGCGATTGCCGGAAGCTTGGTGTTCTCGTCCAGCCACGCGCCCACGTTGTTGTACGTGAGCTTCGCATGATTGCGCACGAACGCCGAATAAATGTTGTGCGACTTGAGTTCGCCGTCCCTGTCAACAACATATTCGATCACCACGGCCAGCCGATCTGCGTCCTGCATGAGCGACGTGAGGTCAGTCGATAGGTGTTCGGGTAACATCGCAAACGTTTCCACGCCGGTGTATACCGACGAAGAATTGAGCGCAGCATGTGTATCCGTCGCTGAACCTTTCGGGACAATTTCCGCTACATCGGCCACAGCGATGCGAACACGAATGTCGCCATTCGGCAATTCATCAACAACTTCAAGCTGGTCGAGATCACGCGTCGAGTCGTTGTCGATGGACGACCACGCCATTGTGCGGAGATCAAGCGCAATTGGTTGTGACGCGACAGTCGGCGCTTTTGCCTGCTCTGTTTCCCGCATCACGGCATCCGGATAATCGGCTTCGAAACCCTGCACCTTCATCGCGCGATCTGCGGCGGCGCGAACGTTGAACACTGAGCTCACTGTTTTGTTGGGCTAGAGTAGCAGGGTTTCGACGCGATGTCCGTGCACCACATCAAGTTCGGTCGACCACTCGAATACGGTAAATCGTCCGTCCTGCGACGCAACCAATGCGACCGCATCGCGCTGATCGTGTACGAATTGTGCAGCGGACATGTGACGGGTACCACCGATCGCCGATGCACTCAGCATGCGTGGTTCGCGCCCTTCGATTGGTTCGGTAATCAACACGCGAGAAATTTGTTCGGCCTGATCGTGGCGCACAATCTTTCCGCCAAATGCCAGCACATCGTAGCTCGACGTCACCACGGTCGCTCCGTCCACAGCAGTGAGTCCGCCAACGTGTTCAACGGCAAGTCGCACATTTTCATCCCACAGGCGCGCCGTGCGTTCTTTCATGTTTTGTCGCAGGGTGTCGGCCAGCGTTGTATACGCCGGGCGCACTCCATACGAGAGTGGCTGCGCCATTGACGACATCCAATCCGAGTCCTCCGGGACGATCAGCAGAATGCCACCGCGCCGGTGCGCGCGCATCGAAACCGCGAGCTGCACAAGCACGTTGCCCGAACCACGCTGCGACGTGCGCGACTGATAGCCCAGCAAAAACGAGACGAGCTGTGGACAATTTCCCGGCGCCGCCACACTTTCGTCAACAACTTTGACTTCATCACCGTCAAGCACCGCCATGTTGACGTATTTCACGGTGTCGTCAATGTGCCGGTGTTTGAAAACGAGCACACCGGGCGCCGTTACTTCAACAACCGCGCAAAACGGAGGAATCACGCGCGTCGTTCCCCACATGTGCAGCGTTCCGTTCACGGGCCAGACGCCCAGATGAATTCCGGGTCTCTCCACCGCAGGCGCGAGACGCGACAACGCGGCCGGCGACAATTCGAGTGACCGATTGAACAGCAGCGGTTTCTCGCACATGCTGGGTGGTGTAATCGCCAGCGAGATGCGCGGCGAATAACCTTCCTCATGTCGCAGGCTGGCCCAGAACGCGCTGTCAATCACGTGTTCGAGATCGGTAACTGCTGGAATCGTTGCGAGATCTGTCAAACCGCCCGCGTGCGCCTTTGCCATCTGGCGCGACAGGTGTGTTACAACGCGATTCGCGATTTCCTGCGCGGCTGGGAGGCGCGGTGAGGTCATAAACGAAAGATACTGCGGAACATGAAGCGGCGCGCGC
>JBDTTO010000511.1:0-3573 GCA_039930585.1 Gemmatimonadaceae bacterium | reverse complement strand
GACGCCCGTGTCGGTCGCGGTGAACCACAACTCGCCGCGGTACCGCTTACCGCCAAACTGCACGTAGGTGTTGTTGTTTGACGTCGTGGCGACAAATGGACCTTCGCGCCATGGCGTGGCGTCCCCACCGGCGCCGGTGATGCGGAGCAGTCCGCCCTTTCGTTCGACTTGCCACGGTTCGGCGCCCGAACCACGCACCAGCAGCGTGCGCCCACCACGCTCATTGATCTGCCATGATCCCGTGGCCGAGATACGCGCGACGGGCATTTTGCCCGCCAATGCGATGAGGGCAACGCGGTCCCGTCCGCCCAACACTCCGGCACGCTCGCTTTTGACAGTGGGCGTGGACTTCGCTGCCGGCCCCTTGGCGGCAGGCGATGTACTGAGCGTCCCTTTGCCTGCCGTCGGGACGATTGGAGCCATTGGGGCACAGGCCACCGCCACACCAGCTACGATCGAGAGCCCACCAAGCACAGCGTACGCCGTCACGACACGAAGTCGCTTGGGCGTACGGAGCCAGATCGCTAGCGGGGAGTTGGTTTTGGTGGCGTTCTTCACATTCTCTTGGACGACCGGATGATCGGTTTGGTCAGAAAATGTGATAGTGAGACCGCCAATAGCGAGGGGGGTGCGGGATTTAGGTGCGGCGGGCAGTAAACGGCGACTCGATCGCGCGAAGTTCATAGCGCCGGCATCAGGTGTGCCGAACTTCACGGTCTCCTGCACAACGGTGCTGCAGTGCTGCCACTGCTGCGACCAGATCTACCGATCAGCGATGTGTTCTGGCATCCAGCACTTTCGCTTCGTGACACGCGCGCGACATTCACACCGGTTCGGAAGCCCGGCCCTTGCTACACAATAGACGCAGCGAGATTCAAGCGCGATTTCACTTTTCCGGATTGCTGACGTGATTCCATTCCTGTTGCTGTTGCAGCTTCAAGCCCCACTTCGCGCCGTCAACGATTCCGGAATTGTGGTGAACGCAGCGCGCGTCACTCCGGCCGGGGTGCAAAGTGTGCTACGCGGTCGCGTTGCGGGCGTGCGCTTCGGCGCAAGTGTGGGTGAAATCTGGGCAGTATCACCAGGAGGAGCGTGGCGTCTCGCGTGGAGCGAGAATCGCGTGCTGGCATCAGTCGAATTCGATGGACGCCCGGGCGTGCACGGACTCGCGATCGATCCGGTCACGAAACATCCAGTGATCTCGTCTGTCGGTCGCCTTCCCGCGGATGTTGCGGCAAGTCGCACACCGGGTGGGCCGCCGCTCTCGCGCTCCAAGGCCGTTACGCAACTCGTCGCGTATTCGGGCGACAGCATTGGGCGCCCGACCGCTCAATCGGGCGCAATTGGAGCATTCATGGCGGGTGCGCCAGCGATTGCACGATTGCCGAATGCAAGCGGAAAACGTGTAGCTGTCCTTCCGCTGCCTGCCGACGACAAACTTGTTGTGCTCGATGCCGAATCGCAGCAACTATTGAAATCAATTCCGCTGGGCGTCTTGCCAGTTGAAGCAGTCGTATCGGACGACGGACGCACCGCGTGGGTCAGCGTGTTTGGTGGGCCGAAGCCAAAGCTGAACGACAAGAGTGCAACGCAATGCTGTGATCCTGCGGCGGAACCCGTGCGAGTAAATGCACGTGGCATCGCGCAACCAGGCACTGTTGTGCGCGTCGATCTTGACCGTGGTGTTGTCACTCACACGATCACGGTTGGTCTGCATCCCACTGGACTCGCGTGGAATCAACGCGCGAATCGATTGTACGTCGCGAATGGAAACTCCGATGCGGTCAGCGTGATCGATACACGCACGCAGACCGCGCTCGCGGCTATTACAATCGCACCATTCAAGGAGCGACGCATCGGTCTCACGCCAACGGCGCTCGCGCTCTCGCCCGACGGTCGCACACTGTACGTCGCGCTTGGCGGCGTGAATGCTGTTGCAGTTTTCGACATCAACGCGCGCGGTCAAATCGAGAGTGCATCGATGCGCGGACTGATTCCAACCGGATGGTATCCGTCAAGCCTCGACGTTGCATCCGATGGAAAAACACTGGCAGTTGGCACGCTGTTTGGCGTTGGCTCGGGCACTGGCCGCACCGAAGGCAAAACGGGAAAGTACGTATTTGCCGAACGTGGCTCGGTGAACGTGATTGATGTGCCGAGTGGTGCGCAGCTTTCCGCGTACACAACGAGCGTGGCGGTGAACAATCGACTGCATCTGGCGAGCGATGCATCCGCGCCCTCAATCGCTCCACGGACTGGCGTCGTCGCACGCGCGGTTCCTGAACGTCCCGGCGAACGCAGCCTGATCGAACATGTCGTATACATCATCAAGGAAAATCGCACGTACGATCAGGTACTCGGCGACATCGGCAAAGGTGCAAGCGATTCGTCGTTAACTATGTACGGGCGAGAAGTCACGCCCAACGCGCACGCACTCAGCGAACAGTTTGTTTTGCTCGATCACTTCTTCGCATCAGGCGGCAATTCCGCGGACGGTCATAATTGGCTGACGCAAGCGAACGAGACGGCATATCCGATGTGGCCGCTGTACTACGGTCGATCGTATCCCAGCGAAGGCAATGATCCGCTCACGTATTCGTCCGGCGGATTCTTGTGGGATGCCGTGCAGGCGAAAGGCAAAACCACAGTGAATTTTGGCGAATACGCACCGGCTCCGCGCCAAAGCAAATCGGAAGTTCGTACGCGCCTGCTCAACATGTATCGCGATTCGGTTCCGCATTCGTCGTCGCGGTCACGCGCTCTGCTCAAGACGATGTACAACACACGTAGCGAGATTCCGAGTCTCGATCGAATTCTTGTGCGCGAATACCCTGGCTGGACGCAGGAGGTGCCGGATGTCATCAAGGCCGACATTCTCATCGAACATCTGAAGGAATGGGAGACGGCAAAACAAATGCCGCATCTGGTCACGATGATTCTTCCAAACGATCACACAGAGGGCACGTCAGCGGGTTGGTGCACGCCGCGCGCGTGCGTCGCAGATAACGACCTCGGACTTGGCAAGATCGTTGAGGCGCTCAGTCATTCGACGTTCTGGAAATCGATGGCAATTCTCGTCGTCGAAGACGATGCGCAAAACGGCGTCGATCACATTGATGGCCATCGCACGGTTGCGCTTGTGGCAAGTCCGTATGCGCGCCGGAAATCAATCGACAGCACATTTTACAGCCAGCCGTCAATGGTGAAGACGATCGAATTGATGCTGGGATTACCGGCGTTGAGTCTGTTTGATCTCGCGGCCATCGATATGCGCAGAAGTTTTATCGGGCCGGAATCTCAGCCTGATTATACGCCGTACACGGCGCTGGTTCCGCGGCAATCGCTCTATGAAACGAATGTGAAAGTCGGGGCAATCACCGGACCAAATGCGGCGGCACGAAGAAACGCCGCAGCGGCGAGCGCGCGGATGAACTTTCGTGATCCCGATGCGGCGCCAAGTGAGTTGCTGAATCGCATCCTGTGGCAGGACGCGATGGGGTTTCAGCGGAAGTATCCGGTCGTCAGGCAGTCATTGTTCTTTCCAATGGCCGTCGATATCGCCGATGACGATCG
>JBDTTO010000510.1:0-3577 GCA_039930585.1 Gemmatimonadaceae bacterium | reverse complement strand
CGCGCGATATTCCCGCAACAGCTGCGCAAATAGATTCGATGAAGGCGCTCGTGCGAAAAGCGATGCGCGACGGCGCGATTGGTATGTCGTCGGGATTGTTTTATGCGCCGGGAAGTTTTGCGTCGACAGAGGAAGTAATTGCAGTCGCCAAAGAACTCAAACCGTTCAACGGCGTGTACGACACGCATCAACGCGACGAAAGTTCGTACGACATTGGACTGCTCGCATCGACACGCGAAGCGATGCGTATTGGCAAGGAAGCCGGCATCACGCTCAACATCTCGCACATCAAAGCGTTGGGCGTCGATGTGTGGGGACGCTCTGATTCGTTGATTGCGATGATTCGCGCTGCCCGCAAAGCCGGCGACAAGGTGTGGGCCGATCAGTATCCGTACACAGCGTCGGGCACGTCGGTTGAAGCGTCACTCATTCCCAAATGGGCACTGGATGGCGGCAGTGCGGCGTTGCTCGCGCGCTTCAAGGACGACACGCTAATGGTGCGGATGCGGAAGGACATGACGGACAACATGCGCCGTCGCGGTGGAGCTGCCAGTCTGTTGTTGACATCGGGACGCGACACGTCATGGCGTGGTAAAAATCTCGAGCAGGTCGCGACCGCCATGAAGACCGATCCCATCTCGGCCGCAATCGAAGTGATCAGGAAAGGTGGCGCGGGCGTTGCGTCGTTCAACATGAAACCATCGGACATTGATGCGCTCGCTGCTGAACCCTGGGTCATGACCGGCTCAGATGGCAGTGATGGTCATCCGCGCAAATTCGGCACCTTTCCAAAGAAGCTGCGCGAGTTCGTTTTGGACCGGCACATTTTGACGATGGAAGCAATGGTGCATCAATCAGCAGCGATGCCTGCTGAAGTATTCGGTCTGGTTGATCGCGGAGTTTTAAAGCAGGGCATGTACGCCGACGTCATCGTGTTTGATACGGCTGCCGTAAAAGAGAACGCCACGTACATCAAACCCACCGTGCTCGCATCCGGCATGCGTTACGTGTTTGTGAATGGCGTTGCGGCCATTGACGACGGCAAACCAACGAACGTGCTCAAGGGACGCGCGTTGCACGCGCATCAGAAGTAGGCGAGAACGTCAGCCCCGCGCTGCAATCGCCTGAATCGCTTTGGCCAACTTCTGTGCGTCGGCCACTCCGTTGTACAACGTTGGTGTCACGCGCACGCAATCGCCCTTGGCCAAACCGGTACGATAAAACGTGAACAGTCCGAATTCATCCAGCAATGTTTTTGCGATCGCCTGATTTTCGGCCGACGTGACGCGATTGTGCAAACGAAATGATGTAATCGCACCAACAAGATCCGCATCATCGGGCGTCAATACCTGCACACCGGCAACACTGCGCACCTGTTTCACCCAACTATCGCGCAAATAACGCAATCGCGCTGCTTTGTTGTCCACGCCAATCGTCGCCTGAAAATCCAGTGCGTCTGGAATGGTCATGATGATCGCAAAGTTGGCCGTGCCCGTATGCAACCGGCTCTCAATGCGATCCATTGGCGCACTTTCGTCACCGTGCGCGCGATCAATGCGATCAAGCTTACCCTCGCGAATGTACATCGCACCCGCACCAACGGGCGCACCAATCCACTTGTGCAGATTGAGCCCGACAAAATCCGCATCCAACTGCGCGACGGACAGCGGCACTTGGCCAAATGAATGTGCCGCATCAACAACCACATCAACACCACGCGGCCGTGCAATGGCCACAATATCCTTGACCGGAATGATCAATCCGGTCTTGTTGTTGCAGTGCGTGAGCAGCAACAACTTCGTGCGCGGGTTCGCATCAAGCGCCGCCGTGTACGCCGCTAAAATTGATTCACGCGTGGCCGGCTCCGGAATATTCAGCTTCGCAACCTTAGCCCCACGCTGCGTGGCCAACGAGTTCATCGCCCACTGCATCGCGTTGTAGTCGAGATCCGCATACATCACGGTGTCGCCCGCACCCACGCGCACATATTGCGTGATCAACGCCTGCAGCGCTTCGGTCGCGCCGCGCGACAGCACAATCTCAGTCGGCTTCGCGCCAATAAAAGCGGACACGCGTTCGCGCACGCTCTGTTGAATCGCTGGAAATTCGCGACGGGCAAAGTACGAACTCGCACGGTTGGCGCGATCAATATTTCGATGGAACGCCTCGAGCACTGGCGTCGCCATCATGCCAAAGTATCCGGCCTCAAGATTCGTGACCGAATCAAGCACACGATAGTTCTGTGCTATACGCTTCCAGTGCGCTTCATCTTGTGCGAGCGTGGCGGGATCGACCGCTTCTTTGGCGGTCCCAGTTTCGTCAGAGGCATCCAGATCAGGACGATCCGGATCAGGACGATCCGGATTTGACGCCCCGGCTCCGGCAGTGTGCTCCGGCAACATTGACGCGGCACCCAGTATCGCGGCGCTCTTCACAAACACTCGGCGAGTAGACATGGAATCACGGTATAGGCGATAGGGCGGAGGCGCAATCAGCACGCATCTCTGACAAGTTCTCTGTTTCCAAACCGCGACCCAAACGCCATCTTCCCACAAATGGCCGAAACCGACACGACGGATCTGCAGACCCGCCTGGCCGAGGCGCTGGCGGGACACTACGTGATTGTGCGTGCCCTGGGTCAGGGCGGCATGGGCACCGTGTTTCTGGCGCGTGATGTCACGCTCGACCGCGAAGTGGCCGTCAAGGTTATCTCCCCGGAGCTCGCGGCCAGCCCGGAATTGCGTGAGCGCTTTCTCAAAGAAGCGCGCACCGTCGCAAAATTGCGTCACCCCAACATTGTCGCGGTTTACACGGCGGGCGAAGGCAATGGCCTGCTGTACTTCGTGATGGAGTTCGTACCGGGCGAAAGCTTGCGAGATCGCATGACTCGCGAAGGCGTGATGAAGTCTGATGTCACGTGCGAAATTCTGCGCGACCTTTCGTTGGCGCTCGACTACGCGCATCAGTCGGGGATCGTGCATCGCGATGTGAAACCCGAGAACGTGTTGCTCGACCAACAATCGGGCCGAGCGATGCTGACGGACTTCGGCGTGGCGGTCGCGCTGGCGGCCGCGGGCGATTCGCGATTGACACAGGCGGGATTTGTGCTGGGATCCCCGCGCTACATGAGTCCCGAGCAGGCGTCGGGCGAGCGTGATCTGGATGGCCGAAGTGATCTGTATTCGCTCGGCCTCATTGGTTATGAGATGTTGACTGGTTCGCCCGCGATCGACGCACCAACGGCGGCATCAACGCTCGTCAAGCAACTCACCGAGCGTCCCGATCCGGTTTTGCAGAAGGCGCCGAACACGCCGGTTGAAGTTGGTGCAGCAATTGATCGAGTGTTGCTCAAGAATCCGGCCGATCGGTTTTCGCGCGGTGCAGCATTTGCTGCGGCCATCGCCGGCGAAGCGTTTGATGACAACACACCCGTCAATCAAATCGGGCGCAGCGTTTCGGGCCGTACAAAAAAACCTGCTGCGAAAAAGAGTCGCCGTAACGTGTTCATCGGCGCGGCCCTTATGGTCGTTGTCGCCGCCGGTGCAGCCGCTGCGTGGGTGATGAATCGAAACACGGG
>JBDTTO010000509.1:0-3586 GCA_039930585.1 Gemmatimonadaceae bacterium | reverse complement strand
CTCCGCCCTACGGCGGCGAAACGATGGCCGACCGCTGCGTGTTCTGCCACGTGGCTTCATTCAGCGTGTGTGAAAACACAACCTTGGACGCGCCATTCATTGCTGCGGCCACTTTCGGCATCGCCTGCGCGGCGGCGGGTGTCGGCCAGAAACTTTTCATCATGTCATAGGTCACGCGTCCGAATAACATCGCGCTCTCGCCCTTCGCATTGGAATTCGTGAATTCCACCCATTCCGGATCGTTCTTGTGTGCCCAGCTCATGTCGGCGTTTGGTCCGACGAAGTAGCCGTCAAGGGAAACACTGTTGAAGACGCTCAGCGTGCGCATAAGGATCCGTGTGGTTTGGGTGGGTTAGATAATGTGCGTTGGATTACCGGAGCGAGGCAGCATCCCGCAGTTCTCTCAATCCGCTGGATTCTGCTACCATCCGATAACGCTTGAGTGCCGACTCGCCGGACAAATTGGTGGTGATTGAAGACCGATCACGGCCTTCGCAGCGGTAGCAATGCGTCCGCGACCCCAGCAAGTTTCGAGTATGCCCAAGCCGAACTCTGCGATATCAACTCCACCCGCTGGCCCAGCGTGATTCCCTACCTCACTTCTCCGTCATTTCACCTCGGCCCAGTCACCATCCACCTGTTTGGGCTGATTGTCGCCGTGGCGGTGTGGACCGGCGTGACGATGGCGTCGCCGCAGTACAAGAAATCCGGACTGGATGTGGCAATCGGCGAACGCATGAACGTCTGGATTGGCGTAGCCGCGGTGCTGGGTGCCCACCTGTTCTCAGTGATTTTCTATTTTCCGGAAAAGGTTGCGGCTGATCCGTGGCTCCTGCTGCGTTTGTGGGAGGACATCAGTTCGTTTGGTGGTATGCTGGGCGGGCTGATTGGTGCCGGTTTGTTTCTGTGGTGGCGGAATCCGAAAATGGATGCAACCACGCGCTGGGGTTATCTCGACGTCGTGGCGTTTGTGTTTCCATTCTCACACGCTATCGGACGCGTTGGTTGTTCACTGGCGCACGATCATCCGGGCACAATTTCGAACTTCCCGCTGGCAGTCAGTTTGAAAACACCGGCAGCGCAGCAATTCATTACGGACGTGTATGCCAACGCCGGACTGAGCTCTACTTTGCCGCCACTCAATGTGTTGGCAACCATGGGTTTCAATGACCTTGGCTGGTACGAGCTGTTGTTCATGTGCGCGGTCGTGTTGCCCGTCATCACGATCATGTACAATCGCGCGCGTCGTCCGGGCACCATGGTGCTGACGTTTGGCCTGGTCTACCTGCCGGTTCGCTTCGCGTTCGACTTTCTGCGCGTGAGCGATGAACGCTACCTTGGATTGACACCCGGACAGTGGGTTGCAGTGACGGCATTTCTGTTGCTGCCGGTGTTGTACATGCGCATTCGGACGCGCGACGTGCGCACACCCGCCGGCGTTTTGGTTCGGTAGTTCAACCTTGCATCATGTCGAATAAAGCCGGATTGCGCTCGGACTTCGCGCATACGGACCAAGGCGAACCGCACCGTGACCGCACGAAGGCGATTCTGCAAACGCACCCCGAAGTGCGCGAGCTGATTGGCAAGAATCCGGCAACGTTCTTCATCATTGTTTTCACAGTTGCGTTGCAGATTGCGCTGGCGACGGTGCTGCGCGACGCACCCTGGTGGGCGATCGCACTGGTCGCATACGGCGTTGGCGCGTTCGCCGATCATGCGCTGTTCGTGATGGTGCATGAATGCGCTCACAATCTGGTATTCAGAAGCACGTGGAAAAACATGATGGCGGCGATGCTCGCCAATTTGCCGCAGTTTTTTCCGTCGGCCGTTTCATTCAAGCGATACCATCTCAAGCATCACTCGTTTCAGGGCGTGCACGAACTGGACGCCGACCTGCCGGGCTTCTGGGAAGCAAAACTCATCAACAACTATTCAATCGGGAAAGCCGTGTGGCTGCTGTTCTTCCCGATATTTCAAATCACACGCACGACCCGCACGCGGGAAATTGCGCTGATTGATCGGTGGGTTCTGTTGAACTGGGTGATACAGGTCGCGTTCAATGTTGGCGTATGGCTCCTGCTCGGCCCCAGGGGATTCGTGTACTTGCTGTTGTCTTTCTTTTTTTCAGTGGGCTTGCATCCGCTCGGTGCCCGGTGGATTCAGGAGCATTATCTCACGCAAGGGCCGCAAGAGACTTACAGCTATTACGGCGGGCTCAATCTCGTGGCGATGAACGTTGGTTATCACAACGAGCATCACGACTTTCCGTCGGTGCCATGGAATCGTTTGCCAAAAGTGCGGAGCACCGCGCCTGAAGCATACAGCTCATTACACGCCCACTACTCGTGGACGAAATTGTTGTTTCGATTTCTGTTTGATCAGGAAATTTCGCTGTTTTCGCGAATGGTGCGGCGGAATCGCGGTGGCGTTGCCGTTACTAAAGACGTCTGATTGCTACGCCGAAATCGGCCGGTCGTAAATACGCCAGCGCCGATATTCAGTTGCACCAAGTGCAATAATCGGTCGGTTCATCAGCACGTTGTCTTCAAGAATCCACGACAGCTCGGCATGGTGTGCGTTGTACGCTTTGCCGCGCCGAAAGACTTCGTGCACGAACAGCTGAAACAGGCTTCGTGACCGGAATTCCGGCTTTGTGCCCAACAGAATCAAACGAAAACCGCGCAGCTTCTTTTTGCCGAACAACAGCTTGAATATTCCGATGGGCAGCAGCTTACCGTTCGGAATGCGTTTGAAAATCTCATTGAAATCCGGAAGCAGCAACATGAATCCGGCTGGCACGCCGTCAATTTCCGCAATGAAGGCAAGCTGCGGAATGAGGAGCAACTTCATCTCCTTGGCCATGTACACAAACTCTTCTTTGGACATTGGAACGAAGCCCCAGTTTTTTTCCCAGGCCGCGTTGTAGATGTCCCAGCAGATTTCGAGCTCGCGTTGAAACTGACCAAGATCGATATCGCGAAATACAAGATTCGTTCGCGACAACGCGCGTTTTGCGTGGTCTGCAAACCTTGCTGGCAAATCGTAGTTCGGGTCGCGCATCGGCAATGAATACGCCAGCAAGTCCTTCGCTTTCGTGAGCCTGGCGCCTACGCAGAGTTCGTCGTAATACGGCGGATTCCACGCAGTCATGATCGTGGGCTCGTGTTCGTACCCATTCACGAGCAGTCCCGCTTCATGATTGGTTGACGGATTTACCGGTCCGCGCATCGTATCAAGCCCGCGCTGGCGTAGCCAGCCCGACGCTGCATCAAACAACGCCGACGCTGCTTCCTGATCTTCATACGCTTCGAAAAATCCGAAAAACCCAACTTTGTCTTCGTGAAATTCGTTGTGCGCCTTGTTCTCGATGGCAGCAATGCGCCCAACGACTTGCCCATCGCGAATGGCAAGAAACAGCTCACGCGCAGCACGTTTGTAAAACGGATTCTTCTTTTCGTCCACTCCATCCATCACGGCCAGACGAAGCGGCGGAATCCACATGGGATATTTTTTCGGATCGTAGATCTGCCACGGCAACTCGATGAAGCGCGCGAAATCACGCTTCGATTGTACCCGAACTATTTCC
>JBDTTO010000508.1:0-3586 GCA_039930585.1 Gemmatimonadaceae bacterium | reverse complement strand
AGGTGAGTTGCAAACGAGTGCCGCAGCGTGTGCGGTGAGACGGTTTTCTCGATGCCCGCTTGCAGTACGTACTTGCGCAGGATTTTCCATGCTCCCATGCGCGTAAGCGGTTCCCCACGCGAATTGAGAAACAGTGTGCCCTTCCCTTCGCCGCGCTCGAGCGTCGGACGCAACTCGCGAATGTACACGGCCACGGCACCAATCGCGCTTCGGCCGATGGGAACGAGACGTTCCTTGCTGCCTTTGCCAAACACGCGAACCAGCCCTTCCTCCATCACAACGTCCTTGAGCGCGAGTGTAATCCATTCGGACACGCGCAGACCAGCGCCATACGCCAGCTCAAGCATCGCGCGGTCGCGAAACGCCAACGGCTCGTCGAGTTTAGGGGCCGCCAGCAACGCTGTGACTTCCTCAACGCTCAGAACTTCGGGCAACGTGCGCCAGCGTTGCGGCGACTCAATGCGCTCTGTTGGATCATGCGTAACGAGTCCCTCGGCCAACAACACACGAAACCACGTGCGCAGCGCCGACACATTACGGCGAATTGATGAACCCGCGAGACCGAGATCTTTCAGCGAGTAAACGTATTCGCGCAAAATCGCCGGTGTGAGCGCGGTCGGATTATCCGCGCCGTGGTCGCGCGCAAACGCGGCACACCTCACGATGTCGCGACGATATGCTTCAATCGTTCTAGGGGACACGCCTTCTTCGAGCGTCAACACATCTTCGAACCGACGGATGTGAAAACTTCGATGCAGTTTGGCAGTGGCGGCATCGCCAACAGCATTCTGTTCGGCGCTCGTGAGTTCGACGTCTGTCATGATCTACTTCCGCTTGCGTCGCACAAACCAGATGCCCACGCCAATCAACACAATCACAGCCGCGCCAATGGCAAGGTATTTCTGACTCTCACCAATTTTCGCGAGTAACGCTTCGGCATTGGAACCGGCGCGAAACGCAAGCACGCACACCACCGCATACCACGCGCCGGATGCAACGCTCATCGCGATGGCTGCTCGCAGCGCGCCAATATGCATCGCGCCCGCAATCGGTGGCACCACAGCGCGCACGCCTGGAAGAAACCGGCTTACGATCAGTCCGGGAATGCCGTATCGCTTGTATTGCGTTTCGAATTTCTTTCCGCCTGCGGCCTTGAGCGCCGGAATCTTCTTTTCGAGCCATGGCATGCCATATCGCTGGCCGAGATAGTACATCATCATCGCACCGCCAATATTGCCGATCATCGTCGCGCCCCAGACGGCGACAACGCTGCCGCCGCCTCGAGCAACAACAAACGCGCCGAGTGCGATTGTCACATCCGCGGGCACGGGCGGAAAAATATTCTCGACAAACGCCGCAACTCCGAGCACGAGATACAGCAGAATTGTCGGAAGACCGCCGAGCCAGTCGAGTAATTGCAGCATGAGTTGTATACCCGCGATTTGAACGCGGGTCGCGACTACTTCGCGATCTCGGTGATTGAAGCTACTGCCATTACGGCCAGGCCTTCGCTGCGGCCAATCCAACCAAGTCCCTCGTTGGTTTTGCCTTTTACAAATACCGAGTCGACTGGAAGCTCAAGTGCGCTCGCCAACCGTGCGCGAATTTCAGCGCGACGCGGTCCGATTTTCGGCCGTTCCGTGATGACTGTGACGTCAACATTGTGAACTGAATAGCCGGCTGATTGCAATCGTTCGCGCGCTGCGACCAGCATGACGATCGAATCCTTGTTCTTGTTTGCGGCGTCGGTGTCCGGAAACATCTCGCCGATATCGCCAAGTCCCGCCGCACCAAGAATTGCGTCAGTAATTGCGTGGCAAATGGCGTCGCCGTCCGAATGTCCGGCACAATGGAAATCCGCGTCGATGTCGATGCCGCCCAGACGCATTGGGCCGCCCGGTGCGAATCGGTGCGAGTCGTAGCCGATGCCGGTGCGTTGCACTCAGGCGGCCGCCGTAGACGGTTCGGTTGGGATGATGGAGTAGTCCTGACGGCGACGTGCAGGGGTAAATCCCGCGTCGAGAATCAACCCTTCCAGCTCGGCCGTAGTCGTGCGATGCGTGGTGTTGGCAGCAGAGACGACGTTCTCTTCGATCATCAACGAACCGAAATCGTTGCAGCCGAAACGCAGCGCCATCTGACCAACTTTCATGCCCATTGTGACCCAGCTGGACTGCAAGTTGGGAACGTTGTCCAGCACGATACGCGCCAATGCAACCGTGCGCAGATAAGTCATCGCATCGGTTTTCGGCATGTGCGACATTGTTGGCGTGTTCTCGGGCTGCAACGGCCAGCAAATGAACGCGGTGAAGCCGTTTGTGCGCGCCTGCAACGCACGTACGCGCTCCAGATGTTCAACGCGCTCGGCCAATGTTTCGCCAATGCCGTACATCATGGTGACCGAAGTTTTCATGCCTTCGTTGTGTGCCATTTCCATGATGTCCAACCAACGATCGGCGCCAGCTTTCTTTGGCGCAACCTCATCACGCACGCGTTGCACGAGAATTTCGCCGCCGCCGCCCGGAATCGAATCGAGTCCCGCTTTTTTCAATTCGCGAATGACGTCAACTGCTTCCATGCGAAATCGCGTTGCAAAGAAATCAACTTCGCTGGGCGAAAATCCGTGAATGTGAATCGGATGGTATTTCTTGATGTAACGCATCAAGTCCAGATACCAGTCGAACGGAATGTACGGGTTGTGTCCGCCCTGAATGAGAATCTGCACGCCGCCCAGCGCTTTTGTTTCTTCGATCTTGTGCCCGATCTGTTCAAACGAAAGTGTGTACCCTTCGTTGTCTTTGGGGCGACGATAGAACGCGCAAAAACCGCAATCAGCCACACACACGTTGGTGTAGTTGATGTTGCGATCGACGATGTACGTCACGATACCGTTCGGATGTCGCGCTTCGCGAACCCGATCGGCTTCGGCACCCAACTCGAGCAACGGTGCGTTTGTGTAGAAATCCAGAATATCGCGCATGTTACGGCTTCTTATGCGGCGGGAAGAAAAGCGAAATCGCCATCGGGCACGCGTCCCTCGGCGACCAGCTTTCGGAAGAATTCAGAGAGCCCCGCGAGGTGCGGCGGAGACAAACGGTAGTCCAGTCCTGAGAGATACACCGAACACATGTCTACAGATACGCCAGTAGCTGCGGACGCCTGCTCAGCCAGCACGTTGAGGTTTTGCAATCCCCAATCGCGCGATTGCAGCAGGGCCTGATGTGCCGAAATGACTTCTGCCCGCGGCGATGTGCGTTGCGCGACCCAAACCGCGAACACGAACGGAAGTCCTGTCCAGTTCTTCCACTCGGCCCCGAGATCTGCGCGCACCGGATACAGCGAATGCATTGAACCGCCGGGCGCGGTAGCGTCAAACAATCGCAGCGCGGCGTCACCAATCACGAGCCGTGCATCGTGCGGTTCATCGCCAAAACGCGCGATGTCCACCAACTCAGCGTCGCCCAAAACAAACTCCGGTCGCACGTTCCACACGTTTGCGAACAACAGCTCAAGCAACGCAACTGATGTCATCGAACTGCGACTGACCAACACGCGTTTCCCGGAAAGTTTGCTGATGTCCACACGC
>JBDTTO010000507.1:0-3597 GCA_039930585.1 Gemmatimonadaceae bacterium | reverse complement strand
GCACATTCGCATCTCGAACTCACCGCGCTGCGCGGCTTTCTGGAAGGGCTCGATTTTCGCGACTGGCTTCGCATTCTCACCGAAGCACGACGCACGGTGCTTGATGCCGACGCGTTGATGGATTCTGCGACGATCGGTATTCACGAAGGTTTGCTGGCCGGCATCACCACGTTTGCGGATTGCACCGAATCGGGGGTTCCGATTGCTGCGATGCGAAAGGCAGGGGTTCGTGGCATCGGCTACATCGAAGTGTTCGGGCCGGATCCCGCGGTGCGCGATGCATCAATGCTTGGGTTGCAGAACGCTGTGAATGCATCGCGAACCAATGACACCGCGCTGGTTCAGACTGGCGTATCACCGCACGCGCCATACACGGTCTCAACTCCGCTCTTCCGTTCGGTTGCAAGTTGGGCTAACACCGAACAGTTGCCGCTCGCAATACATGTGGCAGAAGGTATTGCGGAGGTGTTGCTCATTCGTGATGGCGCCGGTCCGTTTGCCGATCGATTGCGCGCGCGTGGCATCGTGGTCGAAGCGTCTGGCGTATCACCGGTACAGCTGCTCGCCGATACCGGAATTCTGGATACGCGCGCGCTCCTGATTCACGGCGTTCACATGGACGAACGGGATGCGCGCCTCGCCGCCGATCATGGTGCAACGATTGTGCATTGCCCGATCTCGAACGCAAAACTCGGCCACGGCATCGCGCCGCTCGATCTCTTTATCGACGCCGGCATCGCAACGGGACTCGGCACCGATTCAGTCGCCAGCAATGATCGGATGGATTTGTTAAGCGAAGCTCGGCAGGCCTCGCTCTTTCAGGGCATTCGGAAAGCGAAACCGGATGCGTTAACCGCGTCCGACGCGTTGGGCCTCGCGACAATCGGAGGCGCACGGGCGTTGCGGCTCGACGCGGTCGTCGGATCACTCGAAGTCGGCAAACAAGCCGATGTTGCCGTCTTTCCGCTCGACCGAATCGAAGCGCTGCCCGGTTACGATCCAGAGGTCTCACTGGTGCACGCACTCGCCGGAGTGGTCAGCGCGCAGCTTGTGCTGGTCGCGGGCGTCGAACGTGTGCGTGACGGCCGCATTGTTGATGGCGATCCCGAATTGGCTGCTCGCATTCGGCTTCTTGGACGACGACTCGAATCGTGGCGCGGGCGGTAACCCGAAACGCTGATCTGTTGTTGCATCGTTCATCGAGTGCCTTTGTGGCACCACAGTGCACGACGATTGCCTGATTATACACAGTTGGTGCTTGCGTTTCGCTGATTCAGTCTGGTACAACTATTGCCCCGCGTGTATCGTTCGGTGACCCGAACCTACGAGCGAGGGATGGCGTGATAAGTAGATGTCTCGCACTGAATGCTTCGTACGAACCGCTGACCATGGTACCGCTCCGACGAGCGTTACGCCTGGTCATCGACGGCAAGGCTGAGATTGTGGAATCGGAGAAGGAGCGGCCGGTGCGCTCCGAAAGCCGAAATTTTCCGCGTCCCGTGGTGATTCGCCTGACACGATTTGTGCACGTGCCGCGTCGCTTCCGCCGACAGGTCACGAACACGTTTCTTTTTGCGCGCGATGATTATCAGTGCCAGTTTTGTGGCCGGCGGTCAATCGAACTCAAGACCCGCGAATCACTGACGCGTGACCACCTCATTCCAATGTCGCGCGGCGGATTGAATGTCTGGACAAACGTGGTCACGGCCTGCAGCAGCTGCAATACGCGCAAAGCCAATCGATTGCCCGATGAAATTGGCATGCATCCAATGCACGCTCCGATCGAGCCACACTTTGTACACTTGAGCTGGGCTGTGCGTCGCTTGACGCCCATTCAGGCCAAATACATTCGCGTGTTCTACGGCGAAGCGACGCTCCGCCAACTTGAGGCGCTCGAGAAAGACCACCAACAACACGACGTTGTAAATTTGTAATTGGGCAAATGCACCAAAATACGCGCTAAGATGTTCTCCTAAAATTACTTCTTGGGTTGTTGTATTGTGCGGCGGGGTGATTCATTCCACAGTTCAAGGTGTTATGACACAGTAACTGCGCAAACTGCGCCTCCTGTGGCTTGTAGCCAGCGATTGTCGTCAGGGGGCTGTGCCCAAAAATGATCTGTTCCGCGGCATCACACACCGCACGGAATCGCCACCGCAAGGCGAGCGGATGAAGCAGATATCCTCTGCGGCAAGTGATGCGGCCGCCCGTGTATGGGCCGCCAACGTCGACGCGAGCCATCAGTCGGCCGTTTTGGTCGACTCTGTCGACAAACTGCTGCAAGCGCAGCGCGCAACGCTTGGTCGGTGGATCGGGGTCGCCGGCTACGACATTCTGTTGCAACGTGCGGTGGGCATTACCCGAGAGGATTTTGCATGGATCGGTCCTGTCTTTCACACGCGGATGGATCCCGCCGACCTTTTGGCGGCCGTTGAAAGTTTTGGCACGCCGGTTGTGGCAGCTGGCTGCAAGATGCTCATCGCGGTGCTGATCGAACTGCTCGGTCGCATAGTTGGTACGGATATGGCAATTCATCTGATGGAGCAAATCGGGACTTCCGATGCCCGCTCGGCAATCAGATCTGCATCTGAGGGGAAGCTCGATGATTAGTGTGAACGCTTTAAACGGCCCTGCGCGCGAGCATAACAGTCTTGATCTTCTCCGCACGGGAGTTCCGGGACTTGATGAGGTTCTGGGTGGCGGACTGCCCGCACTGTCCTTCAACCTGATTGCGGGCGGTCCAGGATCGGGAAAGACCACAACTGCGCTGCAAATGCTGTTCGCCAATGCGAGCACAGCGCGCCCGGGCTTGTTCATAACGCTGCTCGGGGAAACATCGCTCAAGATGCTGCGTTATCAGCAGCAGTTTGAATTCTTTGAGATCGAGCGTGTCGGTGCCGACGTGCACTTTCTCAATCTCAGCGAAGAAGCGCTTGACGGCGAGTTGCAGGTCGTGTTGCAGCGCATCACCGAAGAGGTGGACCGCCTTCGGCCTGGCATCGTCGTTATCGACTCATTCCGCTCACTGGTGCACCTGACACCCAGCGATTCATCCAACCTGGAACTTGAGCACTTCGTGCAGCGGCTGGCCATTCATCTCACCACGTGGGAAGTCACGTCATTTCTCATTGGCGAGTATCAGGAAAGCGAACTCAGAAATCCCGTGTTCACCGTTGCTGATGGCGTCCTGTGGCTCTCGCAGGAAACGCATCGCAACTCCGTGGTGCGCAAGCTGCAGGTTGTGAAAGCCCGGGGTATGGCGACCATGCCCGGGCTGCATACGGCGCGGATGACCAACCAGGGCATGCAAGTGTTTCCTCGTATTCCCGAATCTGGTTATAACGACGACAAAACCCGGGGCGGGCGTCTGAGCACGGGTGTGGCCGGGCTTGATGAAATGATGGAAGGCGGCATACCGGCCGGCGACTCGCTGGTGCTGGCTGGCCCGGCAGGCACCGGCAAAACCACGTTCGCGCTGCAGTTTGTTGCCGCCGGTATTCGTGCCGGGGAAACCGCGGTCATTGCAATTTTTGAAGAACGTCCCGAAGCCTATCTTGAGCGCGCCAAGTGTCTCGATCTCAACCTCCGGGACGCCGT
>JBDTTO010000506.1:0-3599 GCA_039930585.1 Gemmatimonadaceae bacterium | reverse complement strand
CAATCGGCCGGGCGACAAGATCGTGGCAAATCTGACGCGCGAGGTCGCGGGTCCCGACGGCGCGCTACTCCCGGTCGGCACCCCGGTTCTCATTGAAATGGCGGCCGCAGTCCCGCCCGCCGATTTCGCGTTTCTCGTGAAAGGCGTTCAGGTGAACGGGAAGCTTATTCCAGTCGACGGTCAGGTCACGGCGGAGGGCCAGACGAACGACCGACGGGTTTCGAAGGGCGGAGACAAAGGAAAAGTGGCGACGGGCGCTGTTATTGGTGCTATTCTTGGGCGCGTGATCGGCGGTGGAGCGAAGGGCACGGTGATTGGTGCGGCTGGCGGTGCGGCAGCCGGTACAATTGCGGCCGCGCGCAATTCCGTCGTTGAACATTGCCTGCCGTCGGGCGCAAATATTACGGTGACCCTCACCGGCCCCCTTGTCTATCCAGCCAC
This sequence comes from Gemmatimonadaceae bacterium, assembly GCA_039930585.1. Classification (GTDB taxonomy): domain Bacteria; phylum Gemmatimonadota; class Gemmatimonadetes; order Gemmatimonadales; family Gemmatimonadaceae; genus Gemmatimonas. Next base: position 3,158 of record JBDTTO010000506.1, on the reverse strand, counting down.
TTCTCAGTGATTGAAGTCGAACGCTACAACAAACTGTACGGTGATTTCAAAGCCGTGCAGGATCTGTCGTTTGTCGTGCAACCTGGCGATGTACTCGGACTTGTCGGCCCCAACGGCGCCGGCAAAACAACCACGCTGCGCGCACTCGCCGGAATTCTGCAACCGACATCGGGCAAGATTCGCATTTGCGGAATCGACCTCGCGGAAAAACCAGTCGAAGCAAAATCACGACTCGCGTTTATTCCCGACGAACCGCAACTGTTCGACTATCTGACCGTCACCGAACATCTGCGTTTCATCGCGCGATTGTACAGCGTGAAGGATGCGGAGCCGTTGATGGCGCCACTGCTGGAAGAGTTGGAATTGACGTCGAAAAAAGATTCACTGCCCACCGAACTTTCGCGCGGTATGAAACAGAAACTCGCGATCGCATGTGGACTGCTGCATCAACCCGATGTGTTGCTGCTGGATGAACCGCTCACGGGACTCGATCCCGTTGGCATTCGTCGCATGAAAGAAACGATCACGTCGCGTGCGCGAAACGGCGCCGCAATTGTGCTGAGTTCGCACCTGCTGCACCTCGTTGAAGAATTGTGCACGCGGTTGCTGGTCATTCGACAAGGGCGCGCTGTTGCATTGGGCACGCTGGACGAAATTTTTGCAGCGCATCCCGAACTGGCCGGCCAACCACTCGAAGAAGTGTTTCTCGCGCTCACAGGCGACGCGCCGTCGTCTGACACAACGTCAGCACCCGCAACACTGTGAGTGCTTCGGCGTCAGCACTTCGCTATTTGTGGGTGCGCAGCACATACAACCGGCTGCGAACACAGGCCAAACGCGTGCGCAATCCGCGTTACGCCATCGCGATGCTGATTGGATTAGCCTACTTCTACTGGATTCTGATACACAATCCGCGCGTGAGCTCTCAAGCCGGCGTGAATCCATTTGTTGACGCCATGCGACTGGGCATTGCGCTCCCGTTGGCCTCCGCACTTTTGCTGTTCATGGCATCGCGTTGGTGGTTGTTCAAAGGCGATCGTTCGGCGCTCGCGTTCACACCCGCCGAAGTGCAGTTCCTGTTTCCCGCTCCGATCTCGCGTCGTGGACTCGTGCACGCGAAACTGCTGCGCGGACAGGTTTCCATTCTGATAAACATCTTCATCTGGAGTGTGTTGCTGCGCGGTAATGCAGCATCCGCTGCGGGATGGCAACGCGGGCTCGCACTTTGGTTTTTGTTTTCAACAATCACGCTGCACCGATTGGGCGCGGCGCTCGTACGCACCAACGCACTCGAACACGAACGCGCCGGACAACGACGAAGCATCATACCGGCCGTTGTGTTTTCGGCAGTGCTTGCAGCCGTCGTCTGGGGCATAATCGGTCAGTGGTCGGCCATTCAATTGGCTGCGCAAATCGGCGTCAAATCAGCTGTCGACGCAGTTGTCGCCGCGTTGGCACAACCGATTCCGTCATACGCATTATGGCCAGTGCGCGCAGTACTACGTCCAGTCTTCGCGTTAACCAGCGAACAGTGGTTGCAATTTCTGCCGTACAGCGCGCTGGTGTTTGCGTTGCACTATTTGTGGGTGCTGCGCCTCGACGCTTCGTTCGAGGAAGCCGCCATCGAAGCAACACAGGTGCGCGCCGAGATGGTGCGCAGTGTCAGAAGCGCGAGTGGTGTTCGAAAACGCAGCACGAAAGGAAAAATTGCGCGCGTTCCGTTGCTGTCGCTAACAGGACGTCCTGAAATTGCGATCACCTGGAAAAACGTGACCGCTGCCATGCGAGGAACGGCGTGGCGCGCGCAAACGATATTGTTTTTCATCATCCTCATAATTGCCGCAGTCGCCGTCAGCATGAACTCCGAAAAAACGGCCGACGTTTTTCTGATTATGTGTGGAATCTGGGGCGCAATGCTGCTGCTCATCGGCCCGCTCGGCATGCGTTACGATCTGCGCCATGATTTACCGCGGCTCGCCATGATACGTACGTATCCGTTATCGGGCGGAAAAGTTGTGGCTGCTGAAATTGCTGCCGTCACGTTGTTGCACTCGATCAGCATCTGGACGCTGATGATTGTGCCAGTGACACTGTTCGTGATTAATCCAGCTCGTTTCAGCAATCCGTCCAACGTACCGGTGCTGCTGCTTTCAATTGCGCTGGCAATTCCGGCGTTCAACGCGTTGATGTTCACGGTACACAACGGCGCCGCCCTCATGTTTCCAGGATGGGTACGCCTCGGTACCGAACCGCGCGGATTCGAGACAATGGGACAGAATTTGCTGAATCTGGTGGCAACTTCGCTGGTCGCGGCGGTCGCGCTGGTATTCCCTGCAGGACTCGCATTCCTCATTATCTGGTTAGCCACTTCGGCGCTTGGAGTGTGGGCAATTTTCATAGCCGCCCTTTCGGCGTCCGTCCTGCTTCTGCTCGAGCTCTGGCCAGTCATTTACTGGTTGGGTAGTGTATTTGATCGAATAGACGTGGCGGAGATCGCACCCGCTCAATAGGCCGCGATTTCGGCAACTCGCCATAACAAAGCTTCAAAACGCGCTCTCGCTTCTCCCCGCTGGCTGATATTCTGAGATTATGCTGCCCAACGAGTACAATCCCGAGGACGACGACGCGTCCGAGCAGTCCGGCGACGATAACCGTCCAGCCGTGTTCGTGACCACGCGCGAAGCAGTTCCGCTCGTGGTCAACCGGCTCGATGATCCACGCGCTCCGGAATCGAGCGCGCTCGCTGCCTACATCGACAATCGCCTGGTGGCCCGAAGTGCAATGCCCGCCGAAGCGATTCAGCGCCTGCTCGATCTTCGGCTGTTCGACACGCCCGTTTCGCTGGGGCTGTTTGCCTACGAAGAGTCGCCGGGGTTGCAGTGCCGCCTGTTTGCGCTCGTGCCTCGTGGCACTCTCGAAACCGACGCGCACGCCGCCGAACCGTGGAAAGAAAGCGTGCCCAGTTATGAAGACGCGCGCGACTCGGCCGAGAACGATGATGACGACGATGAAGACGACATCAGCGCGATAGAGGACGAAACCGCCCCGTTCGAGACCATCCTGCTTGGGCACATTGTGCGGTTTCAGAAGGACCGGAAACACCCCGACGATCTGGCCGCCGAGGCGGTGGACATCCTGCAGCGAGTCATTAACGGCGC
>JBDTTO010000505.1:0-3601 GCA_039930585.1 Gemmatimonadaceae bacterium | reverse complement strand
ATGGATTGGGTTCGAACTTCCACTTGATGGGAGCGCCGGGCTTGGTGAGATCAAGCGCGTACGCAACATTTGGAAACGGCGTGACTACATACATCGTGTTGCCCGCAACCAAAGGCGAACCTTCCTGCCCATGCGGTTCACCATTGTCGAACGTCCAGGCGAGTGCCAGGGAGTTGACGTTGTCGGTTGTGATTTCGTTCAGTGGACTGTAGCGAGTATTGGCGTAGTCGCGTGCGGCCATGGTCCATTCGCCGTCGTTCGGCGCTCCCCAGGCGGGGCCGGTGGGGGACACCGCGCCAGTGACGTTTTCCTCGCCCGCAACGGTGACTGTCGATGCGGGAGGGGCGCTGTTCGCCCTGAGCCCCGGCTTCTCTTTGGGGCCGCAACCGGCAATGCACGCCGCAATAATTACGAGCCCCGTGAAGCGGTAACGAATGCTTCTCCGTGCGAAACGCCCTGCATGACTCGAGTTCCGGGCAGTGCAACGAAAACAAGTGATCATGACAACAGACTCCCGCTCGCACGGCGAGAACGTGCTCAGCACTTCGAGCACAAGGACCAGCGATGCGGGAGTCGCGTGGTGCGGATACGGAATCCTACACGACAGTTTGGACGTCTGCCCTGAAGTGTATCCTTTGTCACCAGACTATTCACCGCACGACAAAATCATGCGCGGATTTCGCGGCGAGCCAACGCGCCGCGTTTCGCCCGCGGCGACACGTTCATTAAAAGTACCAAACACCGGTTTCCCGCATACGCTGACGATAGTTCTGATAGGCAGACACATGCCGACAACGCCTGACCTCATCAATGCATCAGTACGGGCTCCAGCGCCTTTGCGCGTTCAGCCCACCTTGCAACCATTTTCACAGATGGTAGTGCGCGCGTGACATGTTTGTCGGCATTGATGCGCTTCATGAGCAGCAGCACGTTTTCCGGATCGCGCTGAGCAAGTTGTTTCACGGTTTCGATGCCGCTCTGTTCGAGAAGCTCACCGAATTCGGGGCCGATGCCGGACACGCGCATCAGATCAGCGCGATGCATCCAGGTCAACAGCTGTGTCGCTGATATTCCGGTTAACAATTCCAGCTCATCGAGTCCGTCCGCAGTCTTGCACTGATCAAGCAAGCCACCGCTGGTAAGAACGCCCGCGAGGCCAAGACGTTCCGCGAAGTATGGTCCTACACCCTGAATCTGTTCGATCTTGTAAGTCATGCTTGTCTCCTTTTGGTATGCACGATCCGAATGCGCAACGGATCGCGAAACACACTCGTTCGGGGAGCTGGCAAACAGGTCGCCCCACGGGCTACGTGTTCATGGACCCAGTAATGCAATATCCGGCGCCAATTGAATCCATTATGCTACTATCGGAACATACATCACCGCACTGCTGACGACAACCGTAACCCGTTGATTTTCAATGATTTACATGGAAAGTCGCCTCAGGCGCTAGAAGCGCACAACGTCGTGGCCTGCGCAAACACACCCAACGCGACCTCATGTCGTGCAATGACGCGCTGCCGATCGTACGCATTGTCGATGTGCGACGCATCGGTTGCCACCAGGTTCGCGTGATACGCCAACGTCTCTACATCGCGCACGCGTGACAACAGCGGTGCGAGTGCAATGATCACGTCCAGCAGTCGCATCATGACGTCGGCATTCGCGCTTCCGTAGGCGCGGATCTGATCAAACGACGCATGCATCAAATCGCGAAAATCAAGCGCGCGCGCCAGCACACGAGGCGCGTTATTCTCGTCCACGCTGACCAGTGCCGGAAACTCGCGTCCAGCCACTTCAGCCAGCGCGGCCCCCAGCCAATCGATGGAACTGAGCGCGGTGAAGGGTTCGTTGATCCCTGGTGACAACGCATGCGCTGCGATCTCGACGAGCTGCTGCACGCCATACACCGCATCCTGATCGGGTGTGCGCCGCGAACCAATGCTGAACGACCCAGCCAGCGCGTCTTCGAATTCATCAATGACCGGTGATGCAGGAAGCACATCGATCAATACAGCGCCGCTCCATAGAAAATCCCCGGCCCGTGCGCGCAGCCGAATCACTCTGTCCTGCTCCGTTGCAAGCCGAAGTAATCGCCCCTCATCGATGTTCTGTACGTAACCAGTATTGCGGCTCGACACAACGCGTGCATTTTCCCACTCGAACGTCGGCGGTGTTGGCGGCGGCAGCCGTGTTTCATGCCCGGCTACCGTCGCTGTCACAAGCCGCTTCGGGAAGAGCCCAGGTACACTGCGAAGAATCGCCCGACCGACGTCCGCGGTCAGCGTTTCCGCCTGAATACTTTGCGCGATGTGGTGAATGAAGAAGATCAGAACGCCGAGCGAAATCAGCGTGAGAACGATGCCAATGTTCACTGACAGGTACGGTACGAATTGCGACTCGTTGACCGAGCGAACCGTGCGCAGCACAAGCAGGCAGAAGATGAACGTCGCGATGAACGTGCCCAGCGTGAACTGCACACCGCGATTCGACGTGAAGTTGCGCAGCACCCTCGGCCCAAAATGCGAGGAGGTCTGCGCGAGCGTTGTAATGGTCAACGAGAATACGATCGAGATGACGGTCATGAGCGACCCCGCCACCGTTGAGAGCACACTACGCGCGCCGTCGGGGCCGCCCGACCAGATAAAGCCGAAATTTGCAACCCACTTCTCACCAATGGCGTGATCGAACGCCACAGATGCGAATGCGCCGACGGCTGCCAGAAGTGCCATGATCAACGGAAGAAACCAGAACGAATCGCGCAGTGAGTCGCGGATGCGCAGCAGCGCGAGCTTCATTGCAACGTGCGTGCGAATGTGCGGAGCTGCTCCGCGCCGCGTTTGTCAGCATCTGTCGGAAGGGCGACTGAACCAAGCGCTTGGACGAGTGCATCATCGCGATCATAAATGTCATTCCCGAAATGCAATACGCCGTCGCGCATGTACGTCGTGAAGTACACGATATACACCGGAAGTTTTCGTTCAAGATTCACGCGATGATTGTCTGGACCTGTTGCCATGGCCGCTCGAGCTTGATCCAGGTTCCATCCCTGTACGCCCAGTACGAAGGCGGCTAACTGATCCGGATGCGCAACACGGATGCACCCGTGACTGAATGCGCGCACCTGCTCATCAAAAAGTGAATGCGCGGGTGTGTCATGCAGATAAATGGCGTGATCATTCGGGAAGATGAACTTCGCCTGACCGAGGGCGTTGTTGGGCGCGGGCTTCTGACGCACATATGTGCCCCAACTCGCATGCACTGACTCGTAGCCGTTACGACGAAAATATCCCGGGTCGTTCCGCTGCTTCGGCCACAGTTCTCGGCTCGCAATACTTGCGGGCACGTTCCAGTACGGCCGGAAGATGACATAGGCCATGGAGTCGCTGAACACAGGCGTGCTGCGTCCACCGTACTCGGCGCCAACGACAACATTCATCGACAGCGCCTCAACCCCTGCATCATATGCGCGCAGTTGAAATGCCGGAATGTTCACAACGACGAAACGATCTCCGCGATTCCGCGGCAACCATCGGTGACGTTCGAGATTTGCCGCGATCTGACGCAAACGGTATTCAGCCGGACGATTGAGGGAAGCGAT
>JBDTTO010000504.1:0-3615 GCA_039930585.1 Gemmatimonadaceae bacterium | reverse complement strand
AAGTTTTCGGCACGGCAAAACCTAGCGGCGACCAAAACGTCGATCGATTTCATCCCATGACAAGCGCACGATTGTCGCGCGTCCGTGAACGTCATGCGCGGGCAACGTTGTTCGCGCGAGCGCAATGTACAACGCGCGCATTTCTCCCTGCGATAATACGTCGCCGCCCTTGATCGCGGCTTTGCACGCAACAGTCGCGGCCAGGCGTTCGTGACGTTTTGCATCGCTTGGTGCGCGATCACCCGTTAGCGCAGCAAGTGTATCGCGCAGGCAGCGTTCCGCGTCAAAGCGGGGATGCGGCATGGGCACTGAGTTAACCAAAAGGGTATTACCGCCAAATCCTTCCATCTCGAAGCCGAGCAGTCGGAGCGATTCACGATTCTCTTCGAACGCGTCGGCTTCGGCCGCGCTGAGATGCAACGTCAACGGAAACAGCAGGCGTTGCGAAGGCGTGCGGCCTTCGGCCAGTGTGCTCATGAATTCTTCGTACAACACACGTTCGTGCGCCGAATGCTGGTCAATGAGCACCGTGCCATCTTCGTGTTCGAACATCATGTACGTGCGCTTGAGCTGTACCAGCGGCGGCACGATGATTGGCTCTTCAACAATTGCGCGCGAGTTCTGCAACTCCGCATCTGGCGCGGCATCTTCGGTGCTGCCAAAGGTTTCGCGGTTAGTTGCTCCGGCAAACAATCCTTCCGGCGCACGCGTTGCGCCAAGCGTGTTTGGTTCGATTTGCGAGGCGTCGTGTTGCGCCGCGGCCAGTGCCTCGGCATTTCCACCAACGTTCCATGTGCGCCAGCCGATACCAGCACTCGCATCAAATATTCCAAGCGCGCGGCGCACCGCGTTTTCAACCGCGCGTTCAACCGGCCAGCGGTCACGCAACCGCACTTCCGATTTTGCTGGATGTACGTTCACGTCAACGACATCGCCGGGCAACGTGAGTTCGAGAAGCAACGACGGACGTACGCCGCTGGGCAACGTTGACCGATACGCCGCTTCGGCAGCGCGAACCATTCCGTGGTCGCGAATCAACCGGCCGTTGATGATTAGCAGGACGCGTCGCGTGGCGGTGCCAACATCCGCGGGGCGTTCAACCATGCCGGTAACGCGTACAACTCCGGACACGTCATCAACGTCAACGAAGCGTTCGACTTCGCGATGTCCCCACAAAGCAGCAACGCGCGCGCGCAACGATGGCGCCGCGGGCAAATCGAGCACAGACTTTCCGTCGTGACGCGCAATGATGTGAACGTCACGACGCAGCACACCAATTGAGCCCAAAGTTTCTGCGATACTGCGCCATTCCGAACGCGCGCTGCGCATGAATTTCTGACGCGCGGGCGTGTTGTAAAACAATCGCGATACAGAAACCGTTGTACCTCGGCGACGCGCGATCTCCGAAACCGAACTAATGCTTCCGGCAGCCGCGCGAACATGCGTACCTGCTCCGTCTTCGCGCGCCGTTTCGAGTTCGAGTTCGGACACTGAACAGATTGCGGGAAGTGCTTCACCGCGAAATCCAAAACTCCGAACGCCAACCAATTGCTCGGCGGAAGTAATCTTGGACGTTGCATGGCGCTCGAGCGATAACACAGCGTCGCTTCGATCCATGCCAACACCATTGTCGGCGATGCGAATAAGCGTGTGACCGCCGCCTTCAACGGTTACTTCGACGATTGTTGCGCCGGCATCAATTGAATTTTCAACAAGTTCTTTCACTACAGACGCAGGTCGTTCGACAACCTCACCAGCAGCAATCTGGTCGGCAACTGCACTTGGCAACACGGCAATAGGCACGGCCGGTTACGGTTGTGAGCTGCTGGACAGCACGGTGAGATGATCAGAAGGCAACCAACCCGTGCGACCATCCGCGTGTTCGATCCGTGCCCAGCGCGGTACGACTTCCGACACGCGTACGACATCACCGGTTGCCGCGCCACCTTGAGCATCAGCGCCGGCTTCGGGAGTCGCACGCAGCGTTTCGGGACGCAACACAACTGCCAATCCATCCGTGCGCAATTGTCGCGCGCCCCATGCGGAAGTGCTCGCGCTTGCGGCACCAAGCAACAACATCGCAACGGTGCACATGTTCAGCGCGGGCATGGAAGCGCGTCCCTTGCGTCTCCGCCACAACAGCCACGTTGCGAATCCACAGCCAATTGCCCATAACGCAACGCCAACGTAGCCCAGCGCCTGCACCGGAACGAGCGGGATTTCCGCGACGCCATCGCGCGAACCGGACGGCAGGCGCAACAGATGTTCGCGTAAGTCCTCGGCGAGCGGATCCAGTCGCGCGGCGCGTTGCCACGCCACCACGGTGCTGACGGTATCACCAGCAGCCCATGCGGCAGTGCCCCAATTCGCAAGCACGTCTGCATCGCGCGGCGACTGTCTGGACAATGCCTGAAATGCATTCGCGGCGTCAACGAACTGACGATTCAAATAGTCCTGCTTTGCTACGTCCCACGCGCTTGAGGATTGTGCCGCTGCCGTGTGCACAGAGGTGCCACTAATCAATGCGGCAGCAAGCAACAGGCTGGCGACCACAGTACCGCGTTTCGTGCGGCGAAGTCGCTGCGAGAGAGGCAACAATGCCTCGCTATCAACGCGATCGTACAGGGCCACTGCTTGCGTCGACATTGTGGCAGTCGCTTCGGGAGATTCTGCGTTTGCGGCTGCAAACGAGGCGACATCAAGTTCGCTCAACTTTGCGAGCAACGATTCCGTTGTTTCGGCAGTCACGCCGCGACGACGCAACATGCGACGCGTGCGTCGACGATCGGTAAGTACTTCAGTCGAAACTTCAAGGCGACGCGCCAATGATGACAACAGCAGTCGACGCACATCACGCGCCGTGGTTGGCGGACCTTCCGGTTTTGACGCGACACGTGGCGCGCTTGTGGTAGTTGGCCTCTGGACAATCGATCGCAGCATGTCAATCGCGGGCGCCTCGGCCTTCGCGCGCGGGATGCCGAGCAGCAGCAGCGCGAGCGCCGGCAATGGGAGTAGCGCGAGTGCGGCCCACACTTCCCAATGCCCCATCAACGGTTCGGGTACGACGCCAACCTCGTGCGTGCGCAACGGCAACACGGCTGTGCTCTGTTCGCCCTGTTCGTTACTCGCCAACGAGCCTGCGTTAACCGCAAACGCAACCGGCGCGGCTTCCGTCACTTCGTATGCGCGCTTTTCTGGATTGAAATACGAATAACTGACCGCCGGCGTCGAGACATTGCCCGCACGTGTCGGCGTAAGAATCCAGTCAAACTCTTTCGCGCCCTTCACAACGACGCCGGACGTATCCATCGTCAGACGCTCAGTACCTGGAACGGAAGTGGCCCATTCAACTTCGAGCGTGGGACGCGGAAGCAGTTTGATATTTCCGCTTCCCGAAACGCGTAACGTCAGCACCAGCGGATCACCAACACGCGCCGTTGCCGCGTCGAGGTGAACGGCGGATTTAAAGATGCCGACGGCTCCCGTGAAATCGACCGGCTTGTTTTCTTCCGGCAACGCGCGCACCACAACTGTCGAACTCTCCGCACGAACGGTGTGCGCATCTTCGCGACTGAAGTAGCTGGACGACTGTCTCAGCGAGTAGCTCAGTTGTGG
>JBDTTO010000503.1:0-3615 GCA_039930585.1 Gemmatimonadaceae bacterium | reverse complement strand
GTGATTGCAATTCTGAATGCGTTGCGCGCATCAAGTACGTCAGGGGTTACGAGCGCAGACATGGCGCGATGAGATGGCATGCTGACATGCGATGTTGCCATGCGATACTGACATGCAGAATTTGATGCGTGCAACATGATTCCCACTGAATACGAAGGCGCGATCAGGCTGTCTATCGCAGCGCTGATTGGCCTGGGCATCGGACTCGAACGCGAGTGGTCGCATCAAATCGCAAAGGACACCGCGCGATTTGGCGGGATTCGCACGTTCTTTCTGCTGGGAATCATTGGCGGTGTTACCGGACTGCTGTTGGCGTTAGGCCACGAGATTGCCGGCGGCATGTCGCTGCTTGTGGGTATGCTTTTTTGCGTGGTTGCTTACGCAACGTCCGTGACGCGGGTTGGACTGACCGCCGATGGAACGACCGAGGTAGCGGGGCTTGTCGTAATTGGACTTGGCACTCTGGCGGGCGTTGGTTGGCTCGCTCTCGCCGCCGGATGCGGATCGCTGGCGGTGTTGGCACTGCGCGAAAAAGAAAAACTGCACTGGTTTGTGAATCGCGTTGACGAATCCGAACTCCGTGCCGCCGCGCAGTTCGCCGTGTTCGCACTTGTCATTCTTCCACTGCTTCCTGAAGAGCTGAGCGTCGGTTCCAGCGTGCATCCGCGATTGTTGTGGACCACAGTACTGCTGTTTTCCGCGTTGAACTTTTTTGGCTTCGTGGTGCGAAAGCTGGTTGGCACCGAGGTCGGATTCACGCTCTCCGGACTGCTTGGGGGGTTGCTGTCGTCAACCGCAGTGGCATTCGATTTTTCGAGATTGAGCCGGAAAGAAGAAGGTTTTCGGCGCGCGCTGGCGTACGGCACCATCGGCGCAAGCACGGTGCTGATGCCACGCATTATCGTTGTGACGGCTGTGCTAAACGTTCCGGTAAGTTTGCAATTGTGCCGCATATTGGCGCTGCCGTTCGCGTGCGGATGCGCGTTGGTGGTTTGGGGCTGGCGCAGCGGGCGTGTGCCGTCAGGCGTGGTGGCCGCGAAGGCTCAGCCGGAGAATCCGCTGCGGTTTCGTGTTGCTGTCCAAATGGCTGTCATTTTCCAGATTGCCACGTACGCGCTTACCACCGTCCATCGCGTTTGGGGCTCGGCGGGACTCTTGTCGACGGCCGCACTTATGGGTGCGGCAGACATGGATGCCGTTACGCTGACCATCACACGTCTCGGTGGCGGTCTGCTGCCCGCGCAAGCCGCACAGGCCATCGTTGTCGGGATGATCGCGAATACGGTGTTGAAATCCGGCATCGCCGCGGTTCTCGGCAGGGGCGACTTCCGGCGCATTACGCTTACGGGATTCACCATCATCCTTGTCGCCTGCGGCGTCGCGATCGCAATCTTCGCGTGAAGAAAAGTGGTGCAGCCTCTTGTACCGAGCGTCGTTACAAAAATCCGGAAAAGCCCTACACGAATCGCGAAAATCGCCTACGGAAATTCGCAAGAGATGGAGCAATGATTCGTTGCGAATGTACGATCCCTCCGTTTGCACTCCCTCGCGAGAAATTCCATGTCCAGCACTGTTCCGATCATTGCGCCCGCGCAGCCTGCCGCCGAAGCGACCGCGACGCGTAAAACGCAGCACACTCAGGTGTTCGGCCCTTTTGTAGTCGGGTTGTCGGGAGTGTCGTCATCACTCGTCTGCGCGGAAACCGCACGCAGAGTGGCCGACCTGCTGCACCTCAAGTTGCATCTCGTGACGGTAATTGAGCCACCCACCGTCGCCATCGACGCAGCTTCGGCCATGGCCGGAGCGATCTTGCCAGGTGAACTGTGGGAGACGCCCGACGAGCGTTTGCGCGCCATGCAGACATATTTGCGCGATGCAAAAACCAGCATCACACCGTTCGTTGCCGAAGCGCGCATTGGAAATCCTGTCGCACAGCTAGCCGCGGCGGCCGAAGATCATCACGCGGGAATGGTCGCGGTCAACAGTCACTCGCACTTAAAGCACAATCCGGCCAACGTTGGCGCGTTCGCGTTGAAGTTACTGCAAACCGTGCACTGTCCCGTCCTGTCGGTGTCTCGCAACACGGCCGCCGGATACAGGAAGGTCGTCGTCGCTGTGGATTTCAGCGCTCTGAGCATTCGCGCCGCGCTGCTTGGCGCAAAGTTGGTGGCAGACGGTGGTGAATTGTCACTGGTGCACGTGGACGACGAGATGACTTATCTGCCGGAGGATAGCGCCAACAATGGCAGCGTCGAAGCGGAGAAAATGTTGACGCGTGTTGCGGCGTACGTGAAGCGGTCAACTCCAGCGCCCCTGAGAATAGAAACGCGCAAGATGCAGGGCGAAGTTGCACCGATGCTTCACGGTTTCTGCATGCAGCGGTCGGTGGACCTGCTGTGTATTGGTGTGCGCCGACGGAACCTGCTGCAGCGCCTGGTCATTGCGGGAATCGCACCGCACGTGCTGAATCGATCGGAATACGATGTGCTCGGCGTACCTGCGCTTGACCCGGCCAGCAATTTTGAGCTGACGCTTGGCGGTTTCGGAACGGCAACTTCGTTGGAAAGCTCAGCGTGGAAAGCAATCCTGGATGCATTCAGCCGTCGAAATGTTGGTCGCACCGCCGAATTGGAGTGGGAAAGCCCGGTGCTTGGCGCTCAACGCGATGCCAGGAATTTCGAGTTGATCGGTGTAACGTACGACGAAGACTCGGGCAAGGCCGACGTGATGTTGCGTTCAAAAACAGAAGCGGGAGTCCATCTGTCGAGACAGTTTGTCTTCATTCGCTCGGTGGCCATCAAGCAACGCGACAACGGAACCGACGAGACGTTACAACTCATCGGCGTTGAAGGTACAATGTTGCTTGCGCTGTCATAAGCGAAATCGATTTTTACGCGACTCAACAACCGGAGTGATGACAGATGAACAAAACACAAGAACGCGTGTCGATCACTCCGCTTGAGCGGGCGGAATGCCTGGCGGTTATTGGCGAAAATCACTTCGGGCGAATCGCATATTCGTTTCATGATCGCGTGAACATTGAGCCGATCAGTTATGCGTTTGATAACGACTGGATTTTCGGACGCACCAGCACCGGCTCGAAATGGTTGACGTTGCAACATCATCCATGGGTGGCATTTGAAGTGGAACAGATCGTAAGTCAATTTGACTGGCGCACCGTAGTGGTTCAGGGCACGGTCAAGTTCCTTGATGAATCCGATACGTCGTCGCCAGACCGCAAACTTCGGGAGCGGGCACTGAACGCAATTCGCCTGCACGCACCGTTCGCACTCACGAATGATGATCCGGCGCCGCACCGCGACAAAGTTTTCGGAATTTATCTGAATGAAGTTTCGGGGCGGAAATCGCAGTCATTGATGCACAACAAATAATACAGCTGGTCGCGGCGCGTTTCGATTGGCGAATATGAAGAGATGGCGATCGTGCCGAAGCAGCCCGGCGAAGTCATGCACGCCCGGTATTGACGAAGGTGTAGGGCAAAACCTCACGCAACTCAAGCGAATTGCTGACTTCGTTCAACTTGATTCAGACAAATATTGACAATCATGATGATACTCGCGCTGTCAAAAACGACAGGAAATTGAACATGTCAGA
>JBDTTO010000502.1:0-3619 GCA_039930585.1 Gemmatimonadaceae bacterium | reverse complement strand
CGCCGAAACCATCGCGCGTCTGGGCACACACGTGGAGACGTTGTTGCTCGCAGCAATTGCCAATCCGGCGGCTACGGTCAGGCACATTGCGATGATCGGTGACACGTCGGCCGAGCGTGCTTTGCTGTCGGCGGTGAACGACACTGAACGGGAATTTCCGAACGTTTCGTTGCATGCGATTGTTCGCGACGCTGCAATGCGATTCGCGAGTGCGCCTGCGATTGTTGCCGCTGATGCAACGCTTTCGTACGCGGCGCTCTACGAACGTTCGTCAACCATCAAGGCGGCGCTGATCGCGTTGGGTGTTGGCCCTGAGGCGCGCGTAGCCGTTTGCATGGATCGGCACAGCGATCTCGTTCCAACGATGCTGGCCGTATTGCGTTGCGGCGCCGCGTACGTGCCACTCGATCCAGCGTACCCGGCCGAACGTATTGCGCATGTGTTAAGTGATGCGCAGGCAATCGTGGTTGTCGTGGACGACGCGGCGCCCGTTCGCGATTCGGCGGGCGCGCACGTGCTTCGATTGAGCAAGTTGCCAGCGTATCGTGCCGAATTCGAAACTCCGGACGCAGATGTGGATCCGGAATCATTGGCGTACATCCTGTACACGTCAGGTTCGACCGGAAAGCCAAAAGGCGTGATGATTCCACATCGCGGGCTCGTCAACTTTCTGGTTTCGATGCAGGATCGTCCGGGGCTCACGTCTCGCGACGCAATCGTTGCCGTCACCACGGTCTCGTTTGACATTTCGGGACTCGAGCTGTGGTTGCCGCTTATCACCGGCGCGAAGGTTGTGCTTGCGTCGCGCGAAACTGCTGTTGATGGCATCGCGTTGCGGGCGTTGATGGAGCGCACGACCGAACTACATCGCGACGCGAAGGTGATGCTGCAGGCAACTCCCGCCACGTGGCACCTGTTGATCGAAGCCGGATGGAGCGGCGCACCTAACGTCGTAATTCTGTGCGGCGGAGAGGCGTGGCCCGCGGGATTGTCGGCACAACTTCGCGCGCGAAGCAACGCCGTGTGGAACGTGTATGGGCCAACAGAAACCACGATTTGGTCAACGCGCGCGCTCGTGACCGGCGACGAAATTGTGTTGGGCGAACCGCTGGCCAACACGACGCTGTACGTGCTTGATGTGAACGGAGAACTTTCGCCCATTGGTATTCCGGGCGAACTGTGGATTGGGGGCGCAGGTGTAGCGCGCGGATATCACGGGCGCCCCGATCTCACGGCTGAACGTTTTGTCGAACATGCACAGTTTGGCCGGTTGTATCGAACCGGTGACCTTGTACGACGCACCGCCGACGGTCGCCTTACGTACATGCGCCGGCAGGACGATCAGGTCAAGGTGCGCGGCTATCGCATCGAACTCGGCGAAATCGAAGCGGTGATTGCGTCGATGCCCGAAGTCGTCAAGGTCGCGGCGTCCGTGCAGCGCAGCGCACCCGATGCCGATCCGCGCATCGTGTGCCACGTTGTGCTCACCGACGCAGGCGCCGCGCACGAAGCGCTTCATCTGACAGGCATTCTTGAAGGGCTGCGCAAGGTGCTGCCAGACTACATGGTGCCATCGGGCATCATGCGCATCGAGCAACTTCCGCTCACGCCGAACGGCAAACTTGATCGTCGTGCGCTGCCGTTGATCGAAACAACTGCGACCACGGTTACTCGCCCGTACGTTGCGCCACGTTCACCGATCGAAGCGCAGATCGCGAACGTTTGGCAGGATGTGCTGCGCGTTGAACGCGTTGGCGTTGATGACGACTTCTTCGAACTCGGCGGTCACTCGCTGCTCGCAATGCGCGTGATTGCCCGGCTCGCGGAAACACTTGATGTGCGCATGACGCTGGGTAGTCTCTTCGAAACTCGAACGGTATCTGCGTTCGCTGCATTGACAGTGCAACACATGGCTGCCGCCGCTGCGTCCATTGCCGACAACGGAGGCGCAACGTCGTCGCCGCAATGTCTTGCAAATGCCGCCATCACTCGGCGCCTGAATACGCACGAACCTGCACCGCTGTCGCGCGCGCAGGAGCTGCTGTGGATTTACGAACAAATCACTCCCGGCACGTCGGCATACAACGTGCCGTTGGCTCGGCGCATGACGTGCGTCATTGACTTTCCCGCGTTGAATCGCGCGCTCGCGGCGTTGATTGCCAGACACGAAGCGCTGCGCACCTCGATTATTGAAGTAGACGGCGAGGCCCGCCAGTCGGTGGCACAAACGTCTCATGCGAAAATCGAAGAATACGATTTACGCGCGATGCCAGTTGCCGAGCGCGACGAACGTTGCACCGAGATCGTGCGCGAGTTGGCGACACGCGCGTTTGTGCTGGCGGAAAGTGCCGGCCCGCGCGTCGCGCAGATTCGCCTGGAAGACGATCAGGCCGTGCTGATGTTCGTCATGCACCACATAGTGTGCGACGGTACGTCGTTGGCAATCTTGTTTGACGAGTTCTCGCTCTTGCTGGCGGCTGAATACGCAGGTGGGACCGCATCACTCCCGGACGTTGCGTTACAGCCGGCAGATTTCGCTACGTGGGAACGCAGCACAAATGATGCGTCGGCGGTTTCGACGGCGGTCGGCTTCTGGCGAGAATATCTCGACGGCGCGCCAACCGAGGTGGATCTGCCAACGGATTTTGCGCGCAACGCTCATGACGCAGCGCCGGCGGCGCGCGTTGTTCAGGTGTTGCCGCTTTCGTTTCTCGAAGAAGTGCGAGCGCTTGCACGAGCGCAGGGCGTTACGCTCTTCAACGTGCTACTGACCGGACTTCACGCGCTGCTCCATCGGTATTCCAACCAGGATGACATTGTGGTTGGTGCAGTAATTTCCGGACGTACGCGCCCCGAAACGCAGCGTATGGTTGGGCACTTTGCCGAAGTGCTTCCGCTCCGAAGCAAGTTCGACGACGATCCCACGTTCGCCGATTTGTTGCAACGTCATCGCAGCGGCGTCGTTCAGGCGTTTTCGACACTTGATGTCGGATTCTCGCGCATCGTGCACGAATTGCGTGCGCACAACATCGAAAGCGCCGGAAAGTTCAACGTCGCGTTTGTGCTGCAGGATCCCGCGCCCGCTCGAGCTGCTGCGAATTCGTCGACTCAACGCGTGCAGTTTACACCGTACGAAAGCGAACTCGACGCCTCGAAATTCGATATCACGTTTTCGATGACGGAATTGGGTGACGGCCTTCGCGTTGCCGCCCATTTCCGAAGCGACTTGTTTCTGCGCGAAACGATCGAACGAATGATGCAGCATTGGCAGCGGTTGTTGTCGTCTGCGGCCGCGGTTCCTTCAACACGAACGTCTGTTCTCGCACTGCTTTCGTCGGACGAATTGCATCAGCAGCTCGTGCTTTTCAACGATTCCGATGCAGCGTGGCCGACGTCCGCGACGCTGCACGGACTTTTCGAAGAGCAAGTACTGCTGCGCGGCAGTGCAGTCGCAGTTGAAGACGGAACGGAAACTCTTTCGTACGCACAGCTCAACGAACGCGCCAACCGCCTGGCGTGGGTGCTTCGGAACAAGGGTGTTGGTCCTGATTCGCTCGTCGCCGTTTGCATGGAAAAATCGGCGAACGTGATTGTCGCGCTGCTCGGCATTCTCAAGGCG
>JBDTTO010000501.1:0-3622 GCA_039930585.1 Gemmatimonadaceae bacterium | reverse complement strand
CGTCGCCACGGGCACCCCAGCTGGCACGCGACAGATTTTTGCCGGTGACGTCGTGGAAGTTGAATTAGTTGGCCTGAGCAGGGTAACCAATCCAGTGGTTGCCGGTGACTAACGACTGATCACACGCACCGTCTGACGGGGAGAGGCCAGTTTCGAGTGTTTCTCGAGAGCGCGGCCTATCAGAATTAGCCGATTCACGGGCACGCGCGCTGGCTTTCACGGGTACAAGGAAGGGTCATGGTAGAAACTCCAACTCCGTCACCAGAACAGCACGAAGAGCGGCCCAGGGCCGATCGTCGCGCGCTGCGTGGCCGGTTGGTGCTTCGTGAAGGCAGTCAACAGACTGACCGCGCGACTCCACGAACGGTGTTTGCGGCAATTGCTGTCCATCTCGTTGTCATTGCGGTTCTGGTTCGACTGGTCACGCTTGGGCATGGACTGCACGATTGGTTTGGGCTCAAACCTCTGTCGCTTACGCCAGAAGAACGGGTCGTTTATGTGGAAACGAAGAAACCCGAACCCAAACCGCCCGAGCCCAAGCCGGCGCCAAAACCAGTTGCCAAAGCGCCACCAACGGCCGTTACCGCCGCACCGTTAACGCCGCCCACTACCGTCACTGAAATTCCGGCGGTTGATCCGGCGCTCATTGGATTGGCGCGGGGCGGTGACAGTTCTGCGACCGGAACTGGCAAGCCGCGCAATTTGGGAATCAATCCGGCACTGATTGGTTTGGCACCCGTAAACAGCGACCCGCGCTTGTGGGATCCGACAGGCACCAGCATCAACATTCCTCGCTCGCAGCAGCAACTGCTCGATAGCGTGGTCGGATGGGCGATCGTTTCGGCTGCGGACTCACTGGACAGCATCGCGCGTTTGTACGATGCCAATCGTGCGCCCGCCGATTGGACGAAGCGCATGAAAAACGGCGAGAAGTGGGGTTGGGATAAAACCGGTTTGCGTCTGGGCAAATACACAGTGCCAAACGCGTTGCTCGCACTGTTGCCGGCCGGAATACAGAAAGGCATGCAAAGCAATCCGATTGAAGCACAACGCTCACGCGCCATTCTGTTTGCTCGTGAAGACATCGCGCGCTTCTCTGCGCAGAGCATCGGCGAAGCTGACTTTCGAAAAGCTTTGAAAGAAGTGCGCGAACGGAAAGATCGTGAGTATCAGGCGCGCTCAAAGAAACGAGCTGCGGAAAAAGCGCAGAGTGCGCCAACGCCGCCGAAAGCTGCGGGTTCTGGCGGAGACTGAGCGAGATACGCAGACAAAAAAGAGCGCCACCGCGAAAGCGAATGGCGCTCTTCTCTTTTGTTCGTGCGATTTACGAGTTCAAATAATTCGCTGCGGCTACCAGTCGCTTGAGTGAACGCTCACGTCCCACGTATAACAACACATCAAAAATTCCCGGACTTGCAGCTTGCCCCGTGAGCGCAACACGCAGCGGTTGGAAAATCTTTCCCGTGCCAATTCCGAGTTCGGTTGAGAGCGCGCGCAGCGCTTCTTCGGTGCTTGCCGCTGTCCACTCAGCCAACGTTGAAAGTTTCGCGTGCACAGCGTTCAAAATGTCGCGTGATGCCGCGCGATCCTTCCACTGCTTGGCTACCGCCTCATCTTCGTATTCAACGGCGTCCTGAAAATACGGTTTGGCAATATTCACAAGTTCATCGAGCGTTCGCGCGCGAAGACGCAGCAGTTCGAGAAGCGCACGATACCACGCACCCTTTTCAGTGAGCTCCGCCATCGTGGCAAGTCCTGCAGTTTCGAATACCGGCCAGACCTGCGCTTCGATTTCTTCGATCGGATTATGCGCGAGATATTGACCGTTCATCCACTCGAGTTTCGCGTGATCAAACACGGCTGCCTTCTTCAACAATCCGCTCACCGAAAACTTCTCGATGAGTTGAGGCAGCGTCATGACTTCTGTGTCGTCACCAGGTGACCAGCCCATCAACGCGAGAAAGTTCACCATCGCACTCGCCAGTAGACCCTTGTACTGATAGTCGCCCACCGCCGTTGCGCCGTGCCGCTTCGACAATTTCTTGCCGTCGGGCCCGAGAATCATTGGCACGTGCGCAAACTGCGGCACTGAAACGCCGAGTGCCTGATAAAGCAGAATTTGTTTCGGCGTGTTGCTGATGTGATCGTCGCCGCGCATGACGAGTGTGATACGCATGTCGATGTCGTCCGAAACCACCGCCATGTTGTAGACGGGCGTACGATCGGAACGCAGAATCACAAAGTCTTCGATCTCGCTGTTTTCAAACGTGATCGTGCCGTGTACGATGTCGTCCCACGCTGTTGATCCTTCGGGCACTTTGAAGCGAATCGCATACGGTTCGCCGCGCGCAAGTTTCTCTGACTCAACTGCGCCGTCGAGATGCGCGCGATTGCGATCAAATCGATAATTGCCGCCCGTTGCTTCGACAGCGGCGCGCTCGGCTTCAATTTCCGCGGCGGTGCTGAAGTCGCGGTAGGCCGCCCCGTTCGTGATCAAACGCTCGGCATCTTCTTGATGACGTGCGGCGTTTGCGCCCTGGTAGACG
This sequence comes from Gemmatimonadaceae bacterium, assembly GCA_039930585.1. Classification (GTDB taxonomy): domain Bacteria; phylum Gemmatimonadota; class Gemmatimonadetes; order Gemmatimonadales; family Gemmatimonadaceae; genus Gemmatimonas. The sequence goes on along the minus strand of JBDTTO010000501.1, from coordinate 1,076 downwards.
ACTTCTTCATCCCAGGTAATTCCCAGCCAATTCAGTCCGTCGAAAATCGCGCGCGTGCTTTCGTCGGTGCTACGTGCGCGATCGGTGTCTTCGACACGCAGCAACATCGTGCCGCCGTATTTGCGGGCCAGCAGCCAGTTGAACAGCGCGGTGCGCGCGCCGCCCACGTGCAGGAAGCCCGTGGGGGAAGGGGCAAAACGAACGCGAGGGGCGACCGGATCCGGATGGTCGTCGGGGTGGGACTGGGTGCTCATGGTAAGCCGTGGCCGAGGCCGGAATTCGAGAAGTTCTGGAAATTGTAGGGCAGAAATGCAACACGGGCCCGCTGGCTGGCAGCGGACCCGCGCTACGGAGAGGGCGGGATTCGAACCCGCGATAGAGTTTGCACCCTATGCCGGTTTAGCAAACCGGTGCCTTCAGCCTCTCGGCCACCCCTCCTCTCGAAGCCAGTGCCGCGCTTCAAGTGTTCGCGATATTTAGCGGGGCGGGCAGGTGTGAACAATGGCGAGGCTTCCCCGATTCTCGAATATTGAAGATCTGTGCCCAAGCAGTTTCCGGCCTGCTCCGAAATGCCGCGTCCCCAGTGCCCGCTACTCCCACACCCGCTCAACCGAGCTCACACTATCAAATCCCGCGTCAAAACTCATGATGCGTGGAATGTCGTACCGTTGCATGACCGCTACGTGCAATGCATCGCGAGCGGAAATCGCAGTGACGCCCAGCAGCAAAGTTTTTGCCCGTTCGACATCACGCGTTTCGATTGTGTATACCTGATCCACAACATTCAGCAGTGCGTCAAACGCCGGCTGTATGGCATCGCGTCGCTTGATGGATACGTAGCGATGCAAAATCTCCTGCAGCACTGCTGCGCTTGTCACGAGGCGTTCGTTGCGATTGATGCACGATTCAAGCAGGCGCCGAGCTGTGTGTTTGTTGGGATGTTCGGCGCCCACGAGATACATGGGAATATTGGAGTCGAGGAAAATCATGCGGTTAGCCGTTGATCAATCGGGTGAGCGATCGGCCAGGTAGCCGCCCTCAATTTCCGTCAGCATCTGTTGAATGTCCGAAACCGG
>JBDTTO010000500.1:0-3624 GCA_039930585.1 Gemmatimonadaceae bacterium | reverse complement strand
AAGACATTGGTGAGTGATGAACGAAGGGCCCGAGCTGAAGTTCGGGCCCTTTGTTTGCAAAGCGTATGCATCAATCAGCGCGCCCCAGCAGTCGAACGCACTTTCCGGTATGCGACTGTGCCGGGCACAGACACCGAAACGCGCGTGCCTTGCCCCGGTTTGCTTCGCAGCTTTATCTCGCCGCCCAATATTTCGGCGCGTTCAATGATTCCCTGTATGCCGAAGTGCCCCGGATAACGAGCCTCTCGCAATGATTGTTCGTCGCATCCCGCGCCGTCATCCTCAATAATTATGCTTAAGGAATCGTCGTGGTAGCGAACGTTGACGGTGATGTGTTGGGCGTGCGCATGTTGGAACGCATTGCTGATGGCTTCCTGCACGATTTGGTAGAGTTCGTAAAGTACCGTTGGTGGAATTTCTCTGACCCGTCCCTTCGTTACAAGTTTCCACGACGGCGTCTCGCCGTTTGGCGTCAGATGCGCCGCCACTGCCGCAAGCGCGACGAGGCCGGCATCGAAGTCGCGATCCACTTTTTCCGGCGCACGCAGATCGCTCACCGCACGCCGCGCGTCGTCAATTGCAACCTCACCGCGTTGCAACGCGACATCAAGCACAGGGACTGCCTTCTCGACTTGCGCCGGCAGAAGTTCGCGCACCGCTTGCAACCGAAACATCAGTCCCTGAAATCCCTGCAGCAGTGTGTCATGCAATTCACGCGCAATTCTCGTGCGCTCTGCCCATCGCTCTTCCAACCGAACGTTGTATGCGTATGCCAACTGTCGCACACGCAACGTGTACGCCAGATACAGCGCGCCTGCAAGGATGACGCTGAGCAGAATGCAAAAAGGCAAACTCTCCCACCAGGGAGGCAGTATGACGATGCGCAGCGTTGCCGGCGACACACTCCACGCACCGTGACCCGTTGCTCCTTGCACTTGAAACGAGTACGAGCCCGCCGGCAATGCCATGTATGTGGCAACACGCTGGTCGGCTCGCACCTGCGTCCACGTGTCCTGCAGTCCCGCCATGCGATAACGAAAACGGTTTGTTTCGGGACTGAGAAAACTGAGCGCCGCGAATTCCACCGAGAACTTGTTTTGCGAGGGGCGCAATTTCACCACCGACGTGCGCCCCACCGTTATCGACGAATCACTCGCGCTGCCATCGACGCGACTGGAATCGAGGAGCCGGAAACGCGTGAGCACGACCGGTGGCACGTAATCACGATCCGCGACGTTTTTTGGATGGAACGCGACGGCCCCGGCAAATCCGGCGAAAAACATTTCGCCGCTCGCGTCGCGCGTGCAGGAATCCCAACCCGTCATGTTTACGCCTGGCAATCCATCGGCCGTGCCGTACGACTTGAACTGGCCAGTTGCACCATTCAGTCGAGAAATGCCGCGGTCGGTGCTCAGCCACAAAACGGCCGGCGCATCTTCAAGAATGCAACTCACGGCCGTTCCCGGAAGCCCCTCAGTCTGAGTAAAACGCGCGACTGGTTTTGCGTTCGCGTTCCAATGATCGAGACCAACTGGTGTACCAATCCAGATTGATCCATCCGCGGACTCGAGAATTGAATTGACACGATCGTTGCTCAACGAACTTTCGTCTTTGTTGTCATGACGAAACCACTGAAACGTGCGGTCGCGTGGATCGAACCGATGCAGGCCCAGGTTACTGCCAATCCACACGACGCCGCTTGCCGCAAACGTAGCGGTGTGAAACGTGAGTTCTGGCGGCGCGCCATCCGGCATCACTGTTGCAAATCCACTCGTTGCGGAATCGAAGCGTGCGAGACCGCGCCACGTCACTGCCCACACCGCGCCGTTGCCATCCAATTTCACCTGTTCAACAAAGTCACTCGGCAGCGAGTTCGAGCGTCGCGCATCGTGACGAAATGTTTTCACCTTTCCGCTTCGTTGATCGAATTGCAGCAAACCTTGTCCTGCAGTTCCAATCCAGAACACACCGGGCGCGCTCTCCACCGCTGATGTGGTCTCCTCGCGCTCGACACCCGGAACGTCGCGGTACTTCCACGTCACGCGATCAACCGTTCTCATTCCCCGATCAAGACCGAGCCACACAACGCCCGTACGATCTCGCAGTATTGCAGATACGAGCGTTGGTTGTCGTCCGGCAACCCGAAGACTTTGAAATGAGGGCGGACGTGGCAGAAAATAGTTGGGCGCGGACTGCTGCATCCCGACCCAGATCAATCCTTCCCTGTCCTGATACAACACGTTCACCCGCCGATCCGAAATGCTGTGCGGATTGGTTGGATCACTGGTGTAGCGAACGAATCGATTTTGGGCGCGGTCAAACTTCAACACGCCGTGATTCTGCGTGCCGAACCACATCGTGCCTTCGCGATCCTCAAGCATCGCGCCGAAAGCGACAGCGTCGACGTCTGCATCGGCAGACGTAGGCTGCCAATTCCACAACACGTTTGCTGATCGGTCGAGCACAGAGAGTTGGCCGTCACCGTGAATAATCCAAAGCACGCCAGCTCGATCTTCGTGCACTACCATTCCACCCGGCGGTTCGGCGAGTGGCAGATGACTCACGACTTTCTGCGATGAACGGTCGACGACATCGAGTCCCGCGGCAGTTCCAACCCACAATGCGCCCCGATTGTCTTCGCCAACGAATCGAACTGCATCACTCGCGAGCGACGCGGCGTCTCCGGCGCGATGACGCAGAACAGTGGTGCGCTGCGTGCGTGTATCGAATCGATACAAACCGTTTCGCGTGCAAAGCCACAATACGCCAGATGCATCGTCGCTCATACACCCGACGTTGATCGGCGCCGGACGTTCTCCCACTGGCGTCAGTGCATGCGGCGTGAACGACGCGTTCTCCGAATCAAAGCTGTCCAAAAAGCCATCGCTGCCGACCCACAACCTGTTCTCGCGATCGCGCAACAGCGAATGAATAACAACACCAGTCAGACTGTTCTTATTGCGCGCATCGTGGCGGAACACGCGCAACTCGTGGCCGTCGTATCGTTGCAATCCGCTCGAAGTACCGAACCACATGAAACCCTGTTCATCCTGCGCAATCTGACCAACTCGCGTTTGCGAAAGACCTTCCGCCGAGAGCTGCTTGAATTGAAGATCGTGCCCGTCCACCAGCGCGACTTTTCGCGTCATTTGGCGCGGATTGAGCAGGCGTGACGCAGCATCGAGACCACTCACCGAAGCAGATTGTGCAGGGGTTGTGACAGACCAACACAGAGACGCGCAAATTATGGCGGCGATGTTGGCGCGCCACGCTTTAACCTTTATCCTGGCGCGATAACGATCGCTGCTGCGAAGGTCGGTCATGACTCAACTTCGTTCGCCGTGATCTTTCACGGAAGCCTACATCAGGGATTCTCGCCGCGCTTCCAAAGACGAATCGTTGCAATCGATGCCTGCGTATATCCGGCCGGTTTTGTATCGCCGCCGTACATCGCACCACTCGTAATGGTGTTGGTGGTCAACAATCCTCCAACAAAAGGGGCAGGCAGTCCACTCAGTACGAGTTGACAACGAACGGGATAGAGTCCTTTCTCGGGGAAATCCACCATGAGGGCAAGGCATTCGCCTTTACCCTGAAACGAGAGCGCACCCATGCTTCTTCTTG
>JBDTTO010000499.1:0-3625 GCA_039930585.1 Gemmatimonadaceae bacterium | reverse complement strand
CAGTAATAGTGAACCCAGAAGCCTTCGAGCACGAGCGGAAACGCGATGATAACAGCCCGAGCGAAAGCATCGAAAGCCGGAGTCGCAGGAACTGACGGAGGAATAAACCAAACGCCAATCTCTATCACCAGCGTCATAACAAGTCCTGTGAAGAGCAGGATGAGCGAGCACCAGACGTCTCGCATAGCTCGCTGAAGTGTTAACCGTCTCCGATCTATGCGAGCCGTGGTGATGCTCTCATAGCCTAGGGTTTCAACCAACGTCAAGAAAAAACGAAGCATGGTGGGCTCCTGAAAGAATGGTGGTCAGATAGAAACCAGCAGCGCGCGCGGGCTTCTTCCTTCCCACCACCAATTCAAGAGACTACGAAGGGCAATTTTGATCTGCGGCCAGCGTACTATCCCTACAGATTCTGTCAATGGAGTCCCGATGACCAACGACGTGGTGCTTGGTACGAAGAAGGGGACGACAACTGCGGTAACGCTCGATCGGCGCTCACGTTCAACGCACCTTCACGTCGTGGGCGCGTCAAATTCGGGGAAGAGCAACCTTCTCGAACACATGATTCGCCAGGACATCAAAGCGGGACGAGGGCTGTGCCTCATTGATCCACACGGTACGCTGTACGGCCGGCTTGTTTCATGGTGCGCGCTCAATGAGATCAACACGTGGCGCAAAATTCATCTGTTTGAACCGAGCGCGACGCAGTGGGCGTTCGGCTTCAATCCCATTCAGTTCGGCAGTGATCGCCGTACGATGGATTTTTCCGTCGACGCCGTCGTGAATGTATTCGCGCAAGTGTGGGGCAGTGCGGACATGAACCAGACGCCGCTCCTCAAGCGGTGCCTCAAGCTCACGCTGTACGCGTTGGCGTCCAACAATCTCACGCTACTTGAAGCGCGCGACTTTACCGCCTCGGGTGACATTGAAGGGTTGCGCCGCAAGCTGACTGGGGCCCTTGGAGACGCAGTGCTCCAAGGCGAATGGGACGAGCTGAACGCATTGCCAGAACGTCGATTCAGCGAGGTGTTTTTCAGCACGAATAACCGCATGTTTTCATTTCTTGCTTCGGAAGTCGTTTCGACAATGGTGGGGCAGCAACAACATGTGCTCGACGTTGGATCGCTCATGGCCAACAGCGAAACCATGCTGGTTGACCTATCAAGCGGAACACAAGCGTTCTCGCGTGAGAACGCGCAGCTCGTGGGTTCATTGTTGGTGAATGACCTGCTTTTGAAAGCGCGGTCACGGCCGGTCGGGGCCAAGCCATTTTACTTGTACATCGACGAATGCTATCGATATCTCAACGACGACATTGAGGACATTCTCTTCGAAATGCGCAAGTTCGGACTGCACTTGGTACTCGCTCATCAGGATCTTTCGCAGCTGCGACGCCGGGGCGAATCGTTGTACAGCGCCGTGATGGGCGGGGCACAAACCAAGGTGGTGTTTCGAGTGGGAGGCATGGAGGACGCAACTACCTTGGCCACTGATCTCACGGCAGGCGCCGTGAACTACGAGGAGGCGAAGAAAAGCTTCATTTCCTATCAAACGACCGGCCACAGTGTTACGTGGCTCGAAAACGAAGCGCAGAATCGTAGCTCCACGAGTAGCACGCAGATCAATGACGTGGAAGGCGGAGGCGAGACAACGGCGGAGAGTTCACCGGAAGACGGGGATGCTGACGACGTTCGTCGCACCACGACATCGTCAACCAACGCATCGCGATCGACTGTTACGGCGAACTCTGACACCGTTGCTGACACGCGCGGCCGTAGCCAAGCACTTCAACCGGACATCGTTGCAACGAATCAGCAGGGATATGCGCTACCGGAAATTATTCATCGTGAGGCCGGCAAGCTGACGAAGCAGGCGATTGGCGAGGCAGTGGTGAAGACTCCTGGCGGAGAAAGTGTAAGCGTGATTGTCCCGCGCATTCGAGATCTCGGAAACTCTGAGGAGATGCAAGAGATGATAGCAGCGTTCAAAGAAACGGTGCTTTCCGAAAGCACGTTCACTTCGCCCATCACGCAGGCGCGTCAGGAGATTGCCGTACGACAACGGCGGATTCGAGGTGAGGAAGTCAGCCCGGGGAAGAATCCCGATGACTTCCTGTACTAACGGTGCGTGATAGAATGGCCGTATGACTGCGCCCCAAGTGCGTCGCTCGCGCTTCAAGCGCGAAGAGACAAAGGACATCAAACTCAACGACCGGGATCTCTTGATCCTGCGCGCGGTGCATCATCACCGGTTTTTGCGTTCGACGCATTTGATCGCGCTGACAGGATCGCCAGAGAAGCCGTTATTGCGCCGGTTGCATCTCCTGTATCACAATGGTTTCCTTGACCGCCCGCGTGTGCAGATTGACTACTACCACCGTGGGGGCAGCAAGCCGATGGTGTACGCCCTTGGCGATCGCGGTGCCGACGTGCTGTCGGAACGCGACGGAATTTCGCGCGGAAAATTCCGCTGGAGTCAGAAGAACTTGGAAGTCGGCCGACCATTTCTTGAGCATACGCTGGCCGTTGCGGACTTCATGATCGCACTCGAACTGGCGTGCCAACAGCATGGCCGCATCGAGTTTATTCCTGCCGAACAGGTGCTCACCAACGCACCGGCGGTGACGCGGGCGCGGGTATTGCGAAACAAAGAACCCTTTTCATGGCATGTGCCGTTGATGCACAACGGTGAACGTCACTCGGTAGGCATCATCCCGGACGGCGTCTTTGGTCTGCGGTATCTGGATCGGCCCGAAGGACGCAACCGCGCCTTCTTTTTTCTCGAAATGGATCTCTCCACTATGTCGGTGGCTGCGAAAAGTCTTCGCAAGTCATCTATTCTCAAGAAACTGCTCGCGTATCATGCCTCATGGCTGCAGGGCCTTCACGAGAAGCATTTTGGTGTCCCGAACTGTCGCACGCTGTTCGTGACGACCAGCCACGAACGTGTGCAGAATTTCATTGCGGCCGCGAAAACAGTGGTACTGGCGAAGCCGGGAACGCGAACGGGAAAAACATTCCTGTTTACCGAGCATGACAATATTTCGCCAAACACGTTCTTCACGCTCGGCTGGCAAAATGCCATTGACGAGGAGCCGGTGACGCTCGGTTTGTAGCGGATTGCATTGCACGTCTGAATCGTGGTACGCTGGCGGGAAAGAGTTCTTTTCCCAAGGAGGTTTCATGCACTACCAGCTCCGCCTCGTGCAGTCACATCGCTTCAAGGGCGTGATGGAGAATGTTCCCGCACGCAGCCCGCGTGATGTCTACCAATTCATGGCGCCATTAGCGGCCCGGGAGGTGACTGAAGTGTTCTGGATCTTGGCGCTCGATGCGCAACATAAGATCGTGCAGAACGCGCCCATCGTCATTTCGTCTGGCGTGCAAAACTCCGCACTGGTGCATCCGCGCGAAGTCTTTCGCGCCGCGATCGTGGCCGGGGCGATGGCCGTCATTCTCGTGCACAATCACCCAAGCGGCGACCCGACTCCGTCATCTGAGGACAGGTGGATAACCGAGCAGCTCGTTGCTGCCGGCAAGCTCCTCGACATTCCGGTGCATGATCACATCGTGATTGGCCGACATCGGTACTGCAGCTTCGCGGAAACCGGATTGCTGTAACCCAC
>JBDTTO010000498.1:0-3632 GCA_039930585.1 Gemmatimonadaceae bacterium | reverse complement strand
CCCTGCTGCACAGCGGCCAGGCGTCGGCCGTCATCGACAAGGACGGGTTTTCTGTAAGCGTTCCCATCGTTGCCGGACGCGCGCTGATGGTCGTGAACCCGGACACGATAAAAACGGCAGTCAAAGATCTGCAAACGGGACTCCGTATTGCCAAGGCGTACGTGTACAATCGCGGCAGCGTGAATCTGATCTGGAGTGTCAAGAGTGTTGATACGTCGTTCACGAAATCGCCTTGCATTGGCATTCGAGGTAATTTCTGCGGAACAGCGCCCGCCGTCGGAATTGTCGACACGCTCAAGCCCAATGCGATGGACAGCGTCCTTTTCGCGTTCACCGATCAGATCGGCGGCCTTCCGTTGTTCAACTCGCGTCTCTTCAGTTTTGTGCTCACGTCCGCCGAGGGCGACGTGACTGTGCGCTGGCGTTGGGTATTTCCTTGAGTGATTGAAATTCAACTGGACGGTGTTGCAATGAATGACGCATCCTGCTGAACAAGCCTGCTTCAGGTCAATTGCGTGACGGCGCTACGGCATGTTTGATGTGCGCACAATTTTTCCAATTCGATCCCACCGAAAGTTTCCGGTCGCTGGATCGAGCGAGTAGTAAATGCGCTGCGGTGTAAATGAGATCAGGTCGGCAGGCACGAGGCCGCGATAACGGCTATCGAGCGAGTTATCGCGGTTGTCGCCCAACACAAAGTACGCGTTGCGAACGACTACCAGCGGGCCCCAGTCATTGCGCGTTGGACGATAGCCGGCGGTGTTGTTGGTGTCGGCGAGAAAGTTCTTCTGCCAGTCGAAGCCGCCATCTGCCGCCGGCCCGTAGGCCGTTGTGTCGTAAGCGGCGAACGGCTCTGAAATTTCCTTGCCGTTGCGCAGCAACTTTCCCGCGCGCATCGCCAGGGTATCACCGGGAATACCGACAACGCGCGACACGAAACGCATTGGATCATCGCTCGACCAGCGATAAACGACAATCTCATTGCGCGCGACGTTTTCGCTCGAGAGCGGAACAGTCATGATGTAATCTCCCATCGTAAGCGTCGGTTGCATTGAGCCCGACGGCAACTGAAAGCTCTCGCCAAACATCCGCGAACGCGCAATTGTGAATCCGCCCATCGCCACCGAGTACGCAACGCAAAATCCAACGACGCCAATGGCGCGGCGTGACCAGTGAATGTTCGGGCGGTTGAGTTCGAGACGAGAGGCATCAACAACGACTGCCAGTCGCAACGCAATCGTAAACAAAAGTGGCAATGTTACGCCGGCGAATGACGGCAGGTGCAAAAAGATCAACAACGACAGCATCGTCGCGGCAATGAATGCAAACAGCCAGACCGCCGCGCGAACGAAATGTGCCCCGAAGGCCTGACCGAGCCCCGGTACAATCGCGCTGAGTATTCCCGAAACTACACGCAACGGAGTTTGCGAGTGAATGCCACTTCTATAAATGCGATAGGCGTTCTTGCCGCGCATGAACACTCGCAAACCGTCAGCAACCGTTTCGACAATGACCACAAACAAAAACATGCCCAACAGAATCGGAAGAAAACCGAACTTGAATGCTGTTGGACTATCCTGGTAGGTGATAACCCGGCTTCCGCCCGGACGTCGGGAAACAGTTGGCAAACTGAGACCGGCTTTCGCGAGATATACCATGTATGCCACCGCCAACACGGCGGCGATAAGCAGCATGATGAAATACTTCTTGCGTTGATCTGGTCTGGACGGGGCGGTCATCTTTTTTCTGACTAGTTCACGCGCTCGTGGCGTTCCTGAAAAATAGTCGTGGATGTTATCAGTCGTTGCACGACACCGCTGTGACTCACATACAAAGAGCCGTGATCCGGTGTTGGTCTTTTCGGCGAATAGAGTTGCCGATAGAGCGGGCGAATCAACATGACGCTGCCATTTTCACTGCAGATACAAAGAAGTCGGAGCATGTCTCGGCACTTGAGGTTCATCACGCGGCAGCGCGAGGTGAGTGGCATTGCGAACTGACGATAAATACTCAGCCGGACTCCGTTTGTCCCCACTACAGGTACGGCCATGCATCTGAAGCCGATGCGTCGCGCTGGCCAGCGTCTGGCGCGCGGGATAATATGCCCGTCCGATACCTGCAATCTGTTGTATCCGAACACGCCACACTCACAGCCACGATGAGCATCCTCGAGCGCGACACCGTCAACGCCTTCACTCGGCACACACATGTGGCGTTGCCGGGAGCGGATAGCGGACCGTTGGCGGGACTCACGTTTGGTCTCAAGGACATCTACGACGTAGCCGGCCATCGCACGGGATTTGGCAGTCCCGATTGGCTTGTCACGCACGACATCGCCGAGCGTAATGCGCCGGTGTTGCAAACGCTGTTGGATGCAGGTGCTTCGCTGGTCGGTAAAACGCACACGGAAGAAATGGCGTTCAGCCTGACCGGTGAAAATGCGCACTACGGAACGCCGACGAATGTTGCGGCGCCGGGTCGCGTACCTGGTGGATCGTCCAGTGGATCAGCCGCCGGGGTTGCTGCAGGACTTGTTGACTTTGCCATTGGCAGCGACACCGGAGGCTCTGTGCGCGGACCTGCGAGCTTCTGCGGCATTTATGGCATTCGTCCAACGCACGGCCGCATTTCGCTGGAAGGCGTGTGTCCGTTGGCGCCAAGCTTTGATACATGCGGATGGTTTGCCTCGACCGCGTCAATGCTGGAACGCGTTGGCAGCGTGTTGTTTGGCAACACAACAAGCACACCAGGCAAAGCCGGACGATTGCTGGTCGCGCAGGATGCGTTTGCCTACGCCATGCCAGGCGTCGCCGACGCGTTGCAGGACGGAGTGCAGCGCGTGGCTTCGCTGTTGGGGACTCCCGAATCAATCACAATCAGCGATGAAGGGTTGGGCGAGTGGTACAACGTTTTTCGCGTTTTGCAGTATGAGGATATCTGGAATTCACACGGAGAGTGGATTACACGGGTGAATCCGACGTTTGGTCCGCAAATGAAAACGCGTTTTGACGCTATCAAAGCGAATGATCGCAGCAAAATTCCCGCGATGCGCGAAGCGCGTGCCAACATTCAGGTGAAGCTCAACACATTGCTTGCGCACAACGCGGTGTTGCTGTTGCCGAGTATCTCGGATGTGGCGCCGCTGCTAAATGCGTCGCCGTCTGATACAGTCACATTTCGCGAACGCGCGCTTGGTTTGTTGTGTATTGCGGGCCTTGGCGGCTTACCGCAACTGAGCCTTCCGTTTGCGAAACTGAACGGACTTCCAATTGGATTGTCGATGATCGCGGCGCGAGGCAATGACGAACTTTTGCTTTCTATTGCGACTGAATTGGGCTGATTGAACTGCGGTTGAAAAGCGAACAGCTTAAGCGCACGTAACGCAACTGCGTAGCGGCAACTGCGTTACTGCAACTGCGTTACTGCAACTGCGTTACTGCTGGACACGGATTTTACGGATTTAGCAAACTCCATTTCGCAGATTGCATCCGTGTTTGTTCGAGAGTCGCGTAGCTTCGCCAAATCTCAATTGATTTTTTTAATAACTGAACTTGTGGTCGCAAACGCCGCTGCGGATTGTCACGTCCTGATTAGTGTCTACACGTCACCCCAGGAATTTGGAGACGTATGAC
>JBDTTO010000497.1:0-3634 GCA_039930585.1 Gemmatimonadaceae bacterium | reverse complement strand
TGCGGCAACCAGCCGCACGTCAAAACGCGACGCAGCAAACAGCGGCGCGATAGCAATACCCGGAAGCGTGTTGGCGCGAATGCGAAAGTGTTCAGCGACAGGCGCTTCCGGATCACGAACTACAAGTCCGGTTTCGGACTCGAGGAAATAAAAATGCACACAGAAGTACCGGATGTGACCGAACCAAAACGAAGGCGCGCTCCTGAAGAACGTCCGCAACAAATTCTTGATGCCGCCTTTCATGAATTCGGCGAGCGTGGATTGGCTGGTGCGCGACTTGATGACATCGCCAAACGCGCGAACGTCGCAAAGGGCACGATTTATCTCTACTTCCCGAACAAGGAAGAACTGTTTCGTGAAATGGTGCGCCAGTCGATGGTGCAGGCACTCGATCGGAACGAAGCAATCATTGCTGAACATGCACAAGACAGTTCAACAGAACAGCTGACCGCTCTGTTTGCAGAGTGGTGGAAGTTTTTGCGTTCGGATCGCTTTGGCGTTGTGCATCGCCTGGTCATTGGTGAGCTGCACAACTTTCCCGATCTCATGCAGTTCTACGCAGACGAAGTGATCCTGCGTGGCCGTCGGGTGCTGAGCAGCGTGATCGCGCGTGGCGTTGAGCGCGGCGAATTTCGTAATCTCGATCCCGATGTCGCAGCCCGTATGCTTTCTGCGCTTGGTGTAAGTCACTCAATCTGGTGCCAACGCAAAAACAGTTTTCCCGCCCTGCTCTCCTACAGCGACGACGAACTCGGCGCTCACATTCTGGATTTCTATTTGCACGCGCTCCGTCCATGATTCCGAACTTTCATATAAAGAACCGCACGCGCTCGTGGTCGACTGTGGCGTTGTCCGCGCTGTCGCTTTCCGCGTTCGTGTTGCCGCAGCAGGGAACCGCACAGGGAGCATTGACGCTTGGTGACGCGGCCCGCATGGCTGCAAAACAGAACACCAGTCTCGACATTGTTCGGGCACGTGTGGCGCAAGCCGATGCGCGTGTTGCCGAGCAGAAGGCAAGCTTGTATCCGGATGTGTCGGGCTATCTGCAACAGGCGCAGCGCACGACCAATACTGCGACGTTCGGTTTTTCGTTCAGGGATGCGACAACGGGTCAGTATCTGTTCAATCCTGATGGACAGTTGCTTGGTCCAATTCCGCAGACAGATGCGCGTTATCGCGTGTCACAGACGTTGCTGGATTTTGGTGCGTTTGCCCGGGTGAAGGCAGCACGTTCGGCTTCGTTGGCAACGGCCGCGGATCTGAACAGCGTGGCTGAAGGTGCCGCGGCAAATGCGGCGCTGGCGTACATCCGCGTGGTTCGCGCGGAAGCGCAGTTGAGCGCGCGAGTTGCCGATTCCATTCTCGCGGCCGATCTGGAGCGCATTGCTCGCGACCAGGTGCAAGCCGGCGCTGGCATCGCATTGGACGTGACGCGCGCGCAGAGCCAGAGCGCCAACGTGCGTGTTCAATTGATTGGCGCGCGTGGAGATCGTGACCGCGCACGACTTGAACTACGTCGCGCCCTGAACATCTCGGCCGATGCACCACTCGTGTTGGCGGATTCGTTGGGCAGCTTGCCAGTGGACGCGAATGCCAGCAACGAAGCGCAGATCATCGCGCGTGCGCTTGATCTCCGCCCCGACCTGCAAACGATCAAGGCGCAGGAAGAAGCACAACGCACACAGGCAAAAGCCATCAGGGCCGAACGTCTGCCCACTTTGTCAGCCGTTGCCGACCACGGCGCGCTGGGCAAGGACTGGGCGCATCCGATTGGCACGTACAGCTGGGGCGTTCAACTCTCCGTGCATCCATTTGACGGCTTCCGCCGTGAAGCACGTCTCGAAGAACAGAGTGCAGTGCAGCACGAACTCGAAGCGCGTGACAAGGATGTGCGCACGCAGGCCACACTCGAAGTTCGCACGGCGTTGGTTGATCTCGCCGCAACACGCGAACAAGCGGCGGCTGTCACTGAGCGTTTGCGATTCGCCGAGCAGGAAGTGTCGCAGGCGCAGGAACGTTTTCGCGCAGGTGTCGCTGGCAACAGCGACGTCATCACGGCGCTGTTGTCGTTGAACCAGGCGCGGACGTTGCGGAACGATGCGTTGGCCGCCTACCAGTCGTCGCGCATTGCACTGGCGCGTGCGACTGGCGCTCTGCAGCAGATCCCGTAATCGAATTTCAAAACTCCAGTGCGAATCAATCGCGTTGGCTGATAACACATAGAACAGTTCACAGATCTTACCGAGACATATCATGGCTACCTCCGCAATCGAAACTGACGCCAAAGCCGCAAGCAAAGCGGGCGCGAACACCCGCCGCAATCCAGTGCCATTCATCATCCTGGGTGTCGCGCTCATTGGTGGCGGATACTGGGGTTACAACAAGTGGGTATGGAACAGCGCGCACGAAAGCACCGACAACGCGCAGATTGACGGACACATTGTTCCGGTGATTGCGCGAGTTGGTGGATATGTGCGCACGGTGAACGCAGGCGAGAACAAACACGTGGACGCAACGTCGGCGCTCGTCGTCATTGACGACAGCGAATACAAGGTGCGAGTCGCGCAGGCCGACGCCGATCTCGCCGCAGCACGCGCCTCATCTGGTGCACGTGGCGTTGAAGGACAAGCGGCCGCGATGGTGCAGACCACCACGAATCAGCGCGCCGTTTCGGACGCACAGGTGATCGCTGCCAAAGCGCAGCAGACACGCGCGCAGCAGGATCTCGATCGCGCAAAGGAATTGGTCGCAAAGCAGATCGTAAGTCGCGCACAGCTTGATGCCGCGCAAGCAGCATTTGATGCCGCCGCGGCCAACGTTGTGGCGATGGAACGTCAGGTGAATGCGGCGACGTCAAGCATTAGTGGTGCGCAAGCTGGTGTTCGGCTTGCCAGCGCGCGTTTGCTGGCTGCCGAAGCGCAACGTGACAACGCCGCCCTGCAGCTGTCGTACACGTCAATCATCGCACCTGTCACCGGCACCGTTGCCAAGAAGCTGGTTGAAGTTGGACAGCTCGTGCAGCCAGGTCAGACATTGATGTCGGTTGTTTCAGACACAGGCATGTACGTGACCGCGAACTTCAAGGAAACACAGCTCGATCAGATCCATGCAGGCCAGAAAGTCGAACTCGAAGTTGACGCATACTCGGGCGCGAAATTCGAAGGCGAAGTGGAGAGTATTTCATCGGCAACTGGTGCACGCTTTGCGTTGCTGCCGCCCGACAACGCGACGGGCAACTTCACGAAGGTTGTGCAGCGTATTCCTGTTCGCATTCGCATCACGACGGATCTGGGCAAGGACCGTCCATTGCGTCAGGGCATGTCCATCGTGGCGCACGTGGTCACGAAATAGGCAACACAGCGTCTGATTCAACTCAGTACATACTCGCGACGGCTCGTCGCGCGAATCTCATAGGGTATTCTTGTGGCAACTGCAGTTGTACCAATCGGCATTACCGCAGAACGTCGTGCTCGCACACAGACGACGTTCGCGAAGGGCAAACCGGCCGCGCCAGTTGAAGCCGATCCGTATGCACACAAGTATCTCATCGCGATTGCCGTAACACTCGCCGCGGTGCTGGAGTTGGTGGATACATCCATCGTGAACGTGGCCATTCCACACATGATGGGCACGC
>JBDTTO010000496.1:0-3636 GCA_039930585.1 Gemmatimonadaceae bacterium | reverse complement strand
CCGCCGCTACTGTTGCAGGTGCGTCGGTTGGGTGCGTTTCGAGATACAGCGCAGCAACGCCCGCAACGTGCGGCGTTGCCATGGACGTTCCACTGATGGTGTTCGTGGCAATGTCACTCGTGTACCACGATGACGTGATGCTGGACCCCGGCGCAAAGATATCAACGCACGTTCCGTAATTTGAATACGACGCACGGAAATCATTCGAGCTGGTTGCAGCAACCGTAATGGCTTGTGGCGCACGACCTGGTGATTCATTGCACGCATTGGCGTTGCTGTTACCAGCCGCAATTGCGTACGTCACGCCCGATGCGATTGAAGTTTGCACCGCCGCATCCAGCGCCATCGAGATACCGCCGCCGAGGCTCATGTTGGCGACCGCGGGTTTGTGGGCATTTGCGGTGACCCAATCGATGCCGGCAACAACTTCGGAAACACGTCCATTGCCGGTGCAGTCGAGCACGCGCACACCGTACAACGTGGCTTGTTTGGCAACGCCGTACGTCGCGCCGCCAATCGTGCCGGCAACGTGTGTACCATGGCCGTTGCAATCAGCCGTGCCGCCTGGCTGCGAAGTGAAAACGGCACTGGCGCGTCCGCCAAATTCGGCGTGTGATGCGCGAATGCCCGTATCGATGATGTACACACTCACACCCGCGCCGGTGCTGCTGTACGCGTAGGAGTTGTTGAGTGGAAGCGCGGCCTGGTCGAGGCGATCAAGTCCCCACGTTGCGGGACTCTGAATACCACCGCCGGTCGCCGTCATCATTCCATCGGGTTCGACAAACTGAACTTCGGGTCGAGCGGCAAGCGCTGCAGCGGCGGATGCTGACATTCGCGCGGCGTAGCCGTTCAGTGCGCTCGTGTACGTGTAATCCACTTGCGCGCCAGCGTTGCCAATCATGCTGCGCGTTATCGGCGCGAGAGCACTCATGCCCGGCTTCAACACGACGATGTATGAACCCACTTGCTGCGCCGCTACATCCTGACGGGATTCGAGCACCGGTACAGTAGTTACATCCTGGCAACTGGCCAGCACAAAGCTGGCAAGCACGACGAAGCTGAGCTTCCGCACGATAGAGATTTCCTGAATTTTTTGTTGGGTTCCGGTGCTGTGAGGCACCGGCGCGGACCGGCATTGCAAACGTCGAGTGAAGCAAGACCCGGGCCTCCGCGCAGTGGACGGCTGCGGCGCATTCCAGCAGCGCGCGGAAGAAGAAAAATCTCAACTACTAAACCGGCTTTGCTTGTGATTCGCGTCACGTCGCGTCAACAATCTTGCGTCAGGATTTCGTGAAGGCAAACTCAGCTAAGTCGCATTCGTGCAACGAGATGCGAGCTGTTCCGTGACGCGGATCGCGCATTGGCACGCCTTGTGCCCTAATTGTGACATTTGTGTGCAGCCCGACACGCCAAAACTATCGAAGTGTGGCGCGGAGGAATCAGAATTTCACCGGGTTCTTTCAATTATTTCCGCCGCGTCGGAATTTTCTTCCGTCAGTCCTTGCCGGTCGCATTTGCCAGCGGTGTGACGGTGCACACCAGCGAGCTGTACTGGATCGAGCGAAAGGGGCCAGGCAACGGGTTGCTTGTTTATGGTGCAACAGCGCATCGGCCGTGTGCCCCGACATGCGCACGGGGCATTGTGCCGATTGCTCGCATTGCGCAATGAATCTCGAACTGTGTGACTGTCGGTACGAAGTGCGGATCTGCAAAAGGGAACCCGATTCAGCCGTTTCGGTTACCTCGAATCGTAAGCGTTTACAACAGGTTTGTTCAAAACAACGAACTACGACGAGGCAAGCTGATGTCTGAACATACGGCGACAACCAAGCAGGAAAAAATGCAGGAATTTCAAAAACTGGTTGATGGTTTTGACCTGGCAATGCTCGTCACAGTGGCAGATGACAGTGCGATTGTTTCGCGCATGATGGCGACGCAAAAACGGCGCCCCGGAGTTGATATGTGGTTTGTCTGCACTGCCGACGACGAGAAGGTCACGGAAATCATGCAAAATCCCGAGGTCAACATTTCATACGTCAACAACGGGTCGCGCGATTGGGTGTCGGTGAGTGGAACCGCAACCGTGAACAAGGATCGCGCGCTCATTCGCCAGCTGTATCAGCCCGACTGGAAAGCGTGGTTTCCGGATGAAGGCGGCGACAAGAACGGCGGTCCGGACGATCCGCGCATCGCATTGATTGATGTGGATGCACATCGTGTGACTTACTTCAGGAATACCGATTCAAAACCCGTGGCCATGTTCAAGGTGTTGCGCGCCATGGCCACAGGAAATCCGCCCGACTTTGGTACGTCAAAAGCGTTTACGAAATAACGATCAGTTCCAGCGCAAATTGCGCAGCTGGTCGAGGTTGATGTTACCGCCCGACAATACAGCGGCAACTCGCGAACCGGCAGGCATCTTCACAAGTCCATGCATGAGCGCTGCAACGGGTGCTGCGGCTGCACCTTCGATCACCACTTTGCAGCGCTCCATGGTCCACAACATCGCTTCAAAAATTTCGCGGTCGGGCAGCGTGACAATTTCATCCACGTAACGCTGCACCACCGAGAAGTTGAGCACACCCGCTCGGCGCACACGCAGTCCGTCAATGATCGTGTTGCATTCGATCGTCTGCAAACTGCCCGCGTCGAGACTGGCTTTCATGGCCGGACCGTCGGATGATTCCACACCAATGACGCGAATTTTGGGATTGAAACTCTTGACCGCCATCGACACACCGGCAATCAGTCCGCCTCCGCCAATAGGCACAACAACCGCATCAACCTCGGGCCAGTCCTGTACAATTTCGAGCCCCAGTGTTCCCTGACCGGTAATGAGTTCCGCATCGTCAAACGGGTGCACGTAGATAAATCCCTCGTCGCGTACCAGCTCTTTCGCCTTCTCGTTGGCTTCGTCCCAGATGTTGCCGTGCAACACAACTTCTGCGCCGTAACCTTTTGTCGCAGCGATTTTTGCGGGAGTGGCATTCGTTGCCATACACACAACCGCGCGAATGCCGTAAATGCGTGCCGCGAGTGCGACGCCCTGCGCGTGATTGCCGGCAGACGAACACACGACGCCGCGTTTTTTGTCTTCGTCTGACATCTGCGCAAACTTGTTGAGCGGACCGCGAATCTTGTACGAACCCACCGTCTGAAAATTCTCGGCCTTGAGTTTCACCTCATAACCGGTCAGTTCGCTCAGTTGGCGCGTAGACAGCAGCGGCGTGTGTTTGATGTGCGCGGCAATACGCGTGCGCGCAATTTCAAAATCCTGATACGTGCGCGTCAGCAAACCGGAAGTGTTTGTCATTGATAAATGAGGGTCAGACTGCGTCGGACAAACTCGTGAAATTGAAGTCGCGCACCTTGATGGCCGGCATTGCAATCCCAGGCCCGCCATCGCCGCCGGCGGTGCGCATAGACGTGCCGATGCCTTCCAGGTTGTTCAACATGAACAGTGGCGAATCGTTAAAGCGAAAGTTCTTGATGGCGCGCGCAATCTTTCCGTTTTCGATAAGAAACGTGCCGTCGCGCGTGAGGCCGGTGTACACGAGCGTCTTTGCATCAACCGGACGCAAATAAAACAGACGTGTGACGATCACGCCGCGCGTTGTGCTCGCAATCATGGAC
>JBDTTO010000495.1:0-3636 GCA_039930585.1 Gemmatimonadaceae bacterium | reverse complement strand
ACGGTTCCGATTTTTCAATGGGGTCAGAGTCGCAGAAAAATGATGCGGCTCCGCGCGGCAAACATTTGGCTGGATACGGAGTTAACGCCGTATTTGCATTTGATCTCGAAAGCGCTTCGGCAGGTTGGGGGCCTGTCTGGTGAAGTCGGGAACGTACCATTTTTCGGCGACTCTGACCCCATTGATCGGGCGATGAAGTACCATTTTTCGGCGACTCTGACCCCATTGATCGGCCTCCAGATTCATCTCTGAAAAACCAGAACCCCCGTTCAGCCGGTCAAGGCCAACGAGGGTTCTGAGATTTGCCAAACCGTACGACTACTACATCGCAGTCCGAATCTCGGGTTCCGAGCGGTTTGTATCTGTGGTGCGAGTGGACGGGCGCATGGTGTTGTTCGACACTGTTGCGCTGCCCCCTTCGCGAGTCACCGTGAGCACCAACTCACGTTCAGCCGTTTTGGGCTGGCGTGTTTGACGCGCTGCGGCGCTGCGTGATTCGCCACCTTCCCGGCCAATCGCTGCCATGTGGGCACGATCCCGGCTGACGGTCACGCCACCCTTGCGACCCGCATGGCGGGCCTCGTCGGATGACCACTCGTGTGCGGTACCCTTTTCGTGGGCCGCCCTGCCTCCCCTGCTGGCAATCTCCTTCTGCCGCTCAGGATCCATCGATGCGAAACCGCGCCTGCTTTTTCCGGTCATTACGCCCCCGGCCGTCCGGAAGTTCGAGAAGGTCCATGCGGCGGCGACGGACTTCCTGATCAAAGCCTTCTGGTCAGGTAGCCACATCGCCTGTTACCGCGCTGGAAAAAAGTCATTGGGACGCCGAACTGTTGCGTACCCAATTCCCGCCTCGAACTACAGCAAACATGGGGCCGCTCCTTCTATATTCTGCCCCATGTCGCTCACTGTTCGATTCCTGGGAACCTCTGCCGCCTGTCCAACCGTCGATCGCGGCGTTAGCGGGCTCGCCATTCACCGCGAAGGCGAAACTCTACTTTTTGACTGCGGCGAGGGAACTCAGAGGCAAATGATGCGGTATGGTGTGTCCTTTGCTTTCAATCACCTGTTTTTTACGCACACGCATTCGGATCACATCCTTGGCCTAACCGGACTCTTGCGAACTTTGCAACTCCAAGGTCGCACCGAGCCAATGCACCTTTGGGGGCCAAAAGGATCCTCGAAAACGTTGCGGCAATGCATCAGCTTGGGGGGGGAGCGCATCACTTTCGCAGTCGAAGTGACCGAGCTTTCAGAGGGCCAAAGTGTCGCCCGTGACGATTATCACGTGGCATCTTTTCCGGTCGAGCACCGTGGCACGTCGGCCATCGGATACGCCCTTGTCGAAGAGCATAGACTGGGCCGATTCAATCCAGACATTGCCCGCGAGCTCGGAATTCCCGAGGGCCCACTATGGGGGCAGATCCATCGTGGACAGGCAGTAACGTTGGAAGACGGCCGCATTATCCAGCCAAGCGAGCTGGTCGGCGCAGCGCGTCGCGGCCGCAAAATAGTGCTGACAGGCGACACGCGTCCATGCCCCGCAACAATCCTGGCCGCACACGACGCAGATCTGCTCATACATGAATCAACGTTTGCCGATGATGAGGCGGCTCGAGCCGTTGAGACCGGTCATTCGACCGCGCGTGAGGCGGCGGAGGTAGCACGTTCGGCCGAAGCGCGTCGCCTGGTGCTGACCCACATCTCCGCACGCTACACCCGCGAAGCGAGCGAACTGGAGCAACAAGCCAGGGAAGTCTTCGCGCGTACTCAAATCGCGCGGGATGGAATGGAGATCGTTGTCGCCCCGACTGAAGAGGTTGCGACCGCTTCCTGATTACTGCGGCAGCAAGCGGCCCATTTTCCGCAGCATCGGCAAGCGCCGGGCGACAACCGCAACAACGACGAGCGTTGCAAATCCACCAAACACCACACTGTTGGCGGTGCCGAACCACCGTGCGGTCACGCCGGATTCGAAGCCGCCAATTTCATTGGATGATCCAATAAAGATTTGATTGACAGCGGAAACGCGGCCCATCAAGGCGATTGGCGTGCGCACCTGCAGCAGCGTGCTACGCACAACAACGCTCACCATGTCGCACGCGCCGCTTCCCCACAACAGCGCAGCGGACAATAAGAAACTGTGCGAGAATCCGAAGCCAATCATACACGCACCAAAGCCTGCGACCGCAAGCAATAGTGTGCGTCCCGTTTTGTTGAACGGTGGCCAGCGCGTTAACGCGACGCTTGTTATAACTGCGCCCGCGGCTGGAGCGGCGCGCAACATGCCGAGGCCTTCCGGACCAACGTGCAAAATTTCCGCTGCAAACACTGGCAACAGTGCCATCGCGCCGCCAAACAATACGGAGAATAGATCCAGTGACAGTGCGCCGAGGATGACGGGCTCACCGATGACAAACCGCAATCCGCTGGTGAGCGATGACAGCATTTTTTCATCACTCTTTTCGTGCGGCGGCGCCACGTGATTGACCGAAAGCAGCACAAGCACGGAGACGACCATCAGTGACGCATCAACAGCATATGCGACGCTGGTTCCACCAAAGGCGTACAACATTCCACCGATAGCGGGTCCAAGCACGGCCGCAAGCTGCCACGTTCCACTGCGCCACGTAATCGCGTTGGGATACAATTCACGCGGCACGAGTTCGGCGCTTAACGCCTGTCGAGCGGGCTGCAGAAATGCACGTGCAATGCCGCTTACCACAATCACCGCGTAAATCGCGTTCAGTCTTTGTGTTGGCAGTACCGCAACGCCACCGACCAATGGCCGAGACAACACCCACAACGCGATGGAGCACAGAACGAGCACCATCAGTGATATGAGCGTGATACGTCGGCGATCACGCGTGTCAGCGACGTGCCCAGCGAACAGTGCGGTTGCAATCGCCGGTAGTGCTTCCGCCAGGCCAATGAACCCAAGCGCCAGCGGATCGTGCGTCAGATCATAGACCTGCCATCCGACGACTGTGCCCTGAATTTGTATGCCGAGTGTCAGCGCAAGCAGGCAGGCGATATAGAGCCGAAAGTTTGGCACGCGCATCGCGGCAAACACGTCGCGCGGCGTGGCAACAGGCGTTTCCGACATACTCAGCACCCAAAGAGACGCGCCGGCTTACGGCGCGCAGTGGAGATTGCAAGGGCGAACGCAGTTGTACGCTCGCTTGTTGCGCGGCGCCATTTACAACGGAGCTCTGATCAAACGCGCGCGCCAATGCGTTGCGCGTTCCGCTATCGAGCGGTGTTTCATCCAATGCGATGAGCTGATATGCGGGAGCCGGCACAGTGGCAATGGCCCAGTGCCTGGGCGCTCCGCTGCGCGGTTTGTCAACGAGCTCGATGGCAATGACTTCGCCGTCCTCGGCCGGCCGGGCCAATACCTGATACTGTTTGCGCATCCAATTGAGTTCTGTGCTGTCGGTGTTCCATTGCGGTAACGTTGATGCGACCGAATTCCACCAGTCGGGCGCCGTGGCGATTTGCGGTGGCAGAAACAATGACAACGCTTCGCCCTGCTCGCCGCGACCAGCCACGAGAAAAGAAATGGCTGGCGACCGTGCGACTTCGGTGAGCCCGAAGCTCATCGAATCAAAAATGAAACTGGATAGTGTTTTGCGT
>JBDTTO010000494.1:0-3637 GCA_039930585.1 Gemmatimonadaceae bacterium | reverse complement strand
ATCATCGGCATTGATCTTTCCGTCGCCATTCATATCAGCGACGCGCGGATCACCGGCTTTGAACGTGCTTCCGGTTGCGTTGAACGCCTTCATCGCGGCCGAGTCAGCGTACTGCCACACGCCGAGCCACTTCCAGTCATAGAAGACCTGACGCTGCGGATCACCCGAGAGGTGAATGGGCTGTCCGACAAACCAGGTGTTGCCGACATCCGACGTTGCTCCACTCGCGAGCGCGGTAATCTTGTTGCGCTGGCGCGAGTAATTGAAATCGCTGGACCAGCTCAATCCGTGCCAGTCGCGCACATTCTGCGTCGAAAGCGACGCTTCAAATCCGGAGTTGCGCGTTGAACCGATGTTCTGCAGCGTCGACGTGAATCCGGAGGTCACCGGCAACAGACGCGTCAACAGCAGATCGCGCGTATCCTGCACGTAGTGCTCGACCGTACCGCTTAACCGTCCGTTGAACAGGCCGAAGTCGAGTCCGAAGTCGGTCTGATCGGTTTTTTCCCAGGTAAGATCGGCATTCGGTATGGTGCCCGGCCGATAGCCGCGGACACGTGTGGTGCCGAACGTGTACAACTTGGACGAGAGCGTTCCCTGCGTCTGATACGGGTTGATGGACGTGTTGCCCGTCGTGCCGTAGCTCCCCCGCAACTTGAAATCACTCAGGAATCCAAACCGCTTCATGAATGGTTCCTGGCGAACATCCCACGCGGCCGAAACCGACGGGAAGCTTGCCCATTTGTGGCCTGGCGCGAGTCGGCTTGATCCATCCGACCGCTGTGTGTACGACACCGTGTAGCGATCAAGCAGCGAGTAGTTCACACGCCCCATGTACGACTGCAGCGCCCACTCGGAAATCAGGCTGAGGTTGTTGCCCGCCGTGCCGGAACCGAGATCGTACCAGAGCTGTGTGTTGTACGGCAGCTGCGTGGCGTAAATGGAATCCTTGGTGAAGCGATCTTTCTGAATGCTGTACAGGCCGGTCAACTCGAGACGTTGCTTGCTGCCGATATCCTTGTTGTAAAACAGCAAGTTGTCCAACGTGTAGGCGAAGTCCGTCTGATTGCGCAGCATTGCCTGGGGCGGCTGCCCCTGATTCGCGCTGTTGGCATTGGGATTCGAGCACGGACCATGCGTCCACGGATCATTGTAGCAACCAAGCGTGCTCGCGGAATAATCGGGACCGAAGTTCATGCGATAGCTCAATCCCTTGAACAAACGCAACTCCGCATACGCAGACGCAAACGCGCGCGTGTTAGTCTGATTGCGAATCATCGACACGGCTTCGAGCAGCGGATTGATGTTGAGCGGATCATCATCCGGCCGCGGATCATACAGCCCTGCTGAGTCGGGCGTGGTGTAGTTGAACGGCCGTCCAAATGGCGTCAGCGCAGTCGCGTTGCCAAATGCGCCCTGTCCTTCGCCCAGTTCGACGAGAGAACGTGAAAGCGACGTGGTGATACCGAAACGCAATCGATCCGAGTTATGATCGAACGACGCAAACGCATTACCGCGCGAATTCGCCTGTCCCGGAATGACGCCATTCTGATTGAAGTAGTTGCCGGAAACCGAAAAGCGCGCGCCGGCCATCGTGCCGTTTGCGCTCGCCTGAAAGTTTTTTTGGCGGCCGTCGCGAAGCACAAGCCGCTGCCAATCCGTTTCAATACCATTCTGGTAGGCGTACAGGCGCTTTGACGTCGTTGTACCAGGCACAAACGTCTGACCCTGCAGCACTTTGGCCAACGACGTGTCCTGTCCGTTGAATGACGCAGCGTCCTGCAGGTATTTCACAAAGTTGTTCATGCGCATCATCGGCACGATCTGAATCGGCGTCTGCGTTCCGTAATAGGAATCGATACTGTACGTCGTTTTCAGACTGCCATCCGCAGAGCCCTTCTTGGTCGTCACAAGAATGACACCATTCGCGCCTCGGCTTCCATATACTGCCGTTGCGGCCGCGTCTTTCAGGACGGAAATATTCTCGATGATCGCCGGATTGAAATCTTCAATGCCGCCGTTGATTGGAATGCCATCAACAACGTAGAGCGGTTCGTTGCGGCTGCTCGCCATCGAACGCACGCCGCGAATACGTACCTGAATGGGAGCGCCCGGCTCGTTGCTGGTCGTCACGATTTCGACGCCCGGCGCTTTACCCTGCAATGCCTGCATCGGATTGCTCGTCGGAATATCCTTGAGCTTGTCGGCGCCGACACTGGTCACTGAACCGGTCACGTTGCGTTGATCCTGCTGCGCATATCCAGTAATCGCGAGGGCCGCGAGCTGGTTAATGGACTTCGCCAATTTGAAATCGACGGTTGACGTTTGTCCGTTGCTGACCGTGACGGGAAGCGATAGCGAGACAAAACCAATCGCACTCACGCGCACCATTTGCGCACCACTGGGTACGCCGGACAGCGAATAACTGCCGTCGGCACGCGTTACGGTGGTGATGGCGGTGCCCACGATGGCGACACGAACGCTGCTTACAGGCGCGCCCGCCGCCGAATCAGTGACGGTGCCGCGCACCGATCCGCCTGACGTCTGTGCGCCAGCCGTACCGGCAAACAATGCAAGACACATGAGGACGATTCGACTGCGCATGAGTCCTCCAAACGGTTTTTGGCTTCTATTGGGCCAGGTCATTGCCAACCCTCCGACGAGAGGCCCGGAATGGGGCACGGATACGCGCGACTGCTGGTGTGATCGAGGGGCATGGCCGCCTGGCGGGGTGGTGGGATGGGCAAGCTGTGGGAGCTACCGAGGCAGGAACGACAGAACTGCGTGGCGGGAACTACAGAAGGCGGGAACTGCGAAGGCAGGAGCTACAGAAGGCGGGAACTGCGAAGGCAGGAGCTACGAAATGCACGGACCCGAAAGGCAGGAACAACGGCGTTGAACAGCAAAATCTGCGGATCCGGGAATGTTGGAACGTTCCATTGCGCGATAACATGTGCCATGTTTCTTGGCGTGTCAACAGCCGGTCCGGCTACTCGGGTCACCCGATTCCCCGAAAACCAGCTATAGATTCACCGATTCCTCCGGCGTCTGATCCCTCTCCCATCAGATATCCGCCGAAGATCGCCGTCACGGATTCTGCCCCGTTTCCGCTATGAATTCCCGAACCACAAATCGTCCCACCATCATCGATGTCGCGGCGTCAGCCGGGGTATCGAAATCGTTGGTATCCCTGGTGCTTCGCGGCTCCAGCAGCGTGTCGGAAGAAAAACGCCGACTCGTTCTCGCCGCTGCGGCCGAATTGGGATATCGACCGAATGGTGTCGCACGCAGTCTTGTGCAACGACGTTCAAATCTGTTCGGCATTCTATTGTCCGACTTGCACAACCCGTTCTTTGCGGAAGTGATTGACGGTGTCCAGGCCGAAGCCGTCGCGAAAGGTTACAACACAATCATGAGTGTTGTTGATCAGGCAGTGCTCGCAGAACGACGCGCACTCGACACACTGCTTGAACTGCGCATCGATGGTTTGATTCTCGCGAGCCCGATGCTCGAGATCAACGCCATCACGTTAGCCAGTAAAGAAGTGCCGGTGGTGCTCGTTGCACGACGCGCGCGCATGAACAGCGTTGACAGTGTCAGTAACGACGACCCGACCGGCGCCGCACTGGTCGTGCAA
>JBDTTO010000493.1:0-3640 GCA_039930585.1 Gemmatimonadaceae bacterium | reverse complement strand
ACTCAACGTCACGCATCGCGATGGCTACGACAATCAACCGGCGTTTTCGCTGGATTCGCGTTCGCTGATGTACACGTCCACGCGCGAAGACGGGCAGTCGGACATCTACCGATACGATTTCAGCACGGGCCTTTCAGTGCCTGTGCAAAAAACCAAAGAGAGCGAATACTCAGCGTTTCCGTTGGCGGCTGACGCGGGCGCAACTGTAATTCGTGTGGAGCTTGATTCAACGCAGCGTTTGTGGCGCATGCCGGCAACTGGCGCACCATCTGTGATGTTTCCATCGGTAAAGCCAGTTGGATATTTCGCGCAAGCCGATGATTCAACGTGGGCGCTTTTCGTTTTGGGCAGTCCGGCTACGCTGCAAATTGCGCACACGAATCGCGAAGGCACTGAAACGGTCGCGCGCAACATTGGTCGATCGCTGCACAAGATTCCCGGAACAACGCGCGTGAGTTACGTGCAGAAAGGTGCGGACGGTTGGTTTGTCATGTCGTTCGATCCGGCCACAAAACGCATTGACACACTGGTTGCAACGGTCAGCCGGACGTCCGAAGATGTTGTGTGGGCTGACTCCGCAACGCTCCTTTCCGCCAGCGGAAGCAAATTGTTTGCGTGGAAGAAAGGCACGACAACGTGGGCGGAAGTTGGCGATTTCGGATATGCGTCGCTCGAGACAATCACGCGATTAGCCGTGAGTCGTAACGGACAGTGGCTCGCAATTACCGCGGTCCCACAAAAACGCTCGGCGGTTGTTCCCTCGCGTGCATATCCGGACGACAAGATTGATCCGAAATCTGTGCAGCGTGGCATTGACGTGTTGGCCGGCGACGCCATGGAAGGTCGTCGTGCTGGTTCGCCCGGCAGCACACGCGCCGCGCAGTGGTTGATGGACCAATTCAAATCTGTGGGGCTCACTCCGGGTGGCGATTCAGGCACATACCTGCAGAACATTCCGATTGAGTTGATCCCGAATGTTGTCATTCCCGGCGCGAATGCCGGTCGCGGTGGTGGTGGTGGCGCCAGAGGCCCGCGTCCGCGCGGATTGCAGTCGTGGGCCGCGTTCGATACGCTGCCAGCCGAGCGAAAGGTGAAAGGTTCGAATGTGGTGGGAATTCTGAAGGGAAGTGATCCCTTGCTCGCGGACGAAGTCGTGTTGGTGACGGCGCACTACGATCACCTCGGCATCAGTAATCCGATCGAAGGTGATTCGATCAACAACGGCGCTGATGATGATGCGTCCGGTTGCATTTCGCTGATTGAGATGGCGCGCGCATTGCAAAAGGGACCACGTCCGAAACGCACAATTATCTTCGTTGCAATCACCGGTGAAGAAGTTGGCGGCATTGGCACCAGTTGGTATCTCGCGCATCCCGTGCGTCCGCTGGCGAACACCGTGGTCGATCTCAACATGGAAATGATTGCGCGCCCGGATTCACTGGTGGGAGGATTTGGAAAGGCGTGGTTGACCGGTTACGAACGTTCTACGATGGGTGATTTGTTGTCGGCGAACGCAATGGCGTTGGTGCCGGATTTGCGGCCGGGGCAGCAGTTCTTCAATCGCAGCGACAACATTGGCTTTGCGCGCGCGGGAATTCCGGCGCACACGATTTCGTCGTTCAATTTGCATCCGGACTATCACACAGTGCGAGACAATCCCAACACCGTTGATGCGGCGCACATGGCGCAGGTTATTAGTGCAACAGCGCGCGCGTTGCGCTTTCTCGCGGACGGACCGCGACCGACGTGGCATCCGGGCGGCCAGCCGTTGCCCCCGCAGCCGCGTACACCACCACGAGGTATTTGATGAATCAGCATGTGTTGCACGGACCATCGCGTTTCGCGCGGAGTCGCCGCGCGTTGCTTCGCATCGGGATCGCGATGTCGCTGGTTGCCGCTTCGCTGGCAGTTAACGGCTGCGGTGGGGATAAGGTCAACAATCCGGTGGACCCGCCGCCAACCGTCGCCAGAGTGGATGTGAGCGCGCCAACCACCACGTTATCGCCGGCGCAAACGGTGCAGCTTACCGCAATATCGCGCGCCCTCGACGGAACCGTGGTAGCCGGCGCGGTTGCATGGTCATCGAGTGCAAGTTCAATCGCAACAGTGAATTCGTCCGGCTTGGTAACCGCGGTTTCCGCGGGATCGGTATCGATCATTGCTACGCGCGGATCGGGCGCAGGGTCTGTGGTGCTCACCGTGATTCCGGCTGGTGGTGTAGTCGCGTCACTAACCGTTGCACTTTCAGACGCCGCACTGGTAATCGGCGACCTTGGTCAGGCCTCCGTAACGGCGCGCGATGCAAGCAACGCGCCTGTTGCATTAGGTAACCGCACAGTCGTGTGGAGCAGTAGCAACGTCGCCAATGCGACGATCACGTCCGCCGGAATCTTTGCTGCAATCGGAATTGGCACAACACAAATCCGTGCAACGGTCGTAGAAAACGGCAACAGCATTGTCGGCAACGCAACGTTGACCGTTGTCGCAAACCCGGATGCCAAACTATCGGTTGATGTGTCGATGCCTGGATTGACATTCAGTCCGGCCGATGTTGTGGTGAAAGTTGGTGGAACCGTTCGATACATTTTTCCAAATCTTGATCACAACGTGGTTTGGAGTCCGCGCATCACCGGTTCACCGACGGACATCAACATTCTGTCCAACCAAACCGTGACGCGAACGTTCCCAACGGCAGGCGTGTTTCCGTACATTTGTACGTTGCATAACGGCATGGTGGGCACAGTAGTTGTTTCGCCTTAGCTGAACAGCGGCTTTAGGCGGAGGCGCGAAGAGAATGACACGATCAGTCGAGGTCTCGATTAGTCCTCGCAGTCACCTCCGCTCCTTCGCGTGAAATGTCGTTCATTTTCAGTTACTGAAAATTCGAAGGCAAATAAAAAGGGCGCCCAACTCCGGCGCCCTTCTTTGTTTCTAAAATGCGAAAGTTCTACGGCTTCGTCACGCTTCTGAACTGAGGCGTGTACCCAGGGAAAATTGCTGCCACGTTTGGATTGAGCAAACGATTCTGCACAATTTCCGCGAGCACGTCGCGGTGATCGAGCGTCACTCGCAAATCCTGACCTGATTCAAGATTCTCCTGCGCGAGTCCCGGCCAGCCGTTGGTCAGCACACGACCGCCAGCAATCTTTTTGCCCATCGCGTACATCACGTTACCACGACCGTGATCCGTGCCGTTGTTGCCGTTTTCCTTTGCGTTGCGACCGAACTCCGACACAATCACAACGGTCACACCGTTCACGGTCGTACCCTGAATGACATCAGCGTAAAACGCCGCCAACGTGCTGGAAAGATCCGTCATCCTGAGGTGCATGTAACCGCCCGGCCCCGTGCCCTGCGCTGAATGCGTATCCCAACCGCCATAGAATGAATGAATGGCTTCAACTCCGACGTCGGCTTTGATCAGTGCGGCAGCGGCCTTCAGTTGATTGCCAAACGTCGAATTCGGATACACCGCGCCTTGACGTGGCGCGTATCCGTTGATGTTGATTGACGCGAGCAACGCAATCGTATTCGTGGTATCAAGCGCGTTGGCCGCGACGGGTTGCAAAGCATCACCGTAATTGGCAGCCATAAACTGCGCACGTGCCGTTGCCGTCGCGCCAGATCCACCAATTGTGAA
>JBDTTO010000492.1:0-3642 GCA_039930585.1 Gemmatimonadaceae bacterium | reverse complement strand
TTTCAGCAGTTGTCTCGGCAGCAACGCGCTGCACTGCCAACGCCACAATCTTCTTGGCATCGCGTTCGGCGTTTTTCTTGGCCGTTTCGCGAATTTCCCGAAGTCTGCTGGCCGCAGCGGCGTGCGCTTCGTCCTCGAGACGTCGCATCAATTCCGCTTTCGCATCTTGCGCGGACAAACCAGCGAGCTGTTCCAAACGGTGACGTTCGTCCGCAATCAACGTGTCGAGTTCGTTGACGCGTTCGCCAACTTTGGCTTCACGTTTGCCGAGTTCGCCGTGCAAACGCTGCACTTCCTGTTCGCGCCCGACCAGTGATTCACGCGTGCGATCAATCTGCCCTTCGCGATCCTGAACGCGTTTTTCTTCCTTTTCGAGTTCGATGCGTCGCTGCCGTGCATCGCGATCAAAATCTTCGCGCAGGCGCAGGATTTCTTCCTTGCCTGACACAATTGCGCTTTTGCGCACATTCTCGGCATCACGCGTTGCTTCGTCTAGCATACGCGTGGTTGTTTCGGCAGCCGTCGCTTTCGCGCGGCGCTGGTGCTCGAGTTCTGCAGCACCGCCGGCCTTTCGTCCGAAGACGAAAGCCACCACAGCAGCTACTACAACTGCTACCACGGCGCTCACAGCGAGCACCAGGTCGGGAAGTCCTCCCATGGCGATTTATGCTCCCATCGCAGGCGGGCCTGCGAGTTCGATTGTGCGTCACATCAAAGGCCGTTGGGGTGCGTTTCGTGCGCCTAATTGAAGGCGGCAGTCGTCGCAGGCGTCCAACATGCCCGATGAAGTGAACGTATGTAAGGGATTGTGGGCACGCAACCTACATGCCCTTCAGCTATTCTGCCGTACGGTTGCGTAGCCGGCCATACGCAGCGATTCAGCCGTTGGACAAGCTAAATCGCCTCGGTTCGCTTGGCCGGCGGCAGCAGCGGACGAATGTCGTTCGCCAATTGACGAATCTCGCCCGTGAGCTCATCGGCGCCCTGTCGTTCCTTGAAGAGCTCGTCTGTGATCTGCAGCGCGGCCAGGATGGCAGCTTTGCTGGTTTCGTTCACCCCAGCATCCATGATCGCCCGAATTGTCCGGTCGACATGTTCGGCAACCGCCTTGGTGTGTTCGGGCGACTGATCGGTTCGGATCGGGTACTCGTCGCCAGCGATGCGCACCTTGACCACTGTTTTTCGGTCTTTCACGGAATTCGGCTCAAACCGATCGTCGACACTCATTTCTCGGGCACCGTGGCCAGCTGTTGGCGCAGGAAGCGCAGGCGCTCGCCAAGCTCGCGAGTGCGGGTGGATGCCTCGTCCAGGCGGCGCTTGAGCTCTTCGTTCTCGCGAACGACTGCCCGATGCGCCGGTGGAATGGGTGCCGATTCTTCGGACGCAACGACGGCCTGCTCCGCCGCGGCTGCCCGCTCGGTTGCGGCCGTCGCGGCCTTGGTGAGCGCCTGGACCTGCGCGCGCGCCGCGGCCGCTGCTTCGCGCTCCACCCGCAGCGATTCCACAGCGGTCGTCAGTTGCTCCGTCACTGACTCGGCCCGGTCCTGCGCTCGACTGGCGGCGGCGCTCAGTTCGTCCGAGCCCTGCTCCAACTCGCGCACTCGCGATTCGGCTGCGAGCGCGCGTCGGCGATACCCAGCGAGTTGATCGCTGAGGTTCCGAACGAGAGTGTCTAGCTCCCGGAAGGCGGCAAGGTCAGGACGCACGCGGTTTGATTCCCAGCTTTTTGTTCAGTGTATCGAGCAGTGCCATTCGACGCCCCTCGATTTCCTTCTCCTTGAGGGTGCGCTCCGGGTGGCGGAACGTCAAATGCCACGCCAGGCTGCGCGAACCGGCCGGGACGTCGGCGCCGCGGAATTCGTCGAAGAGGACGACGCTTTCGAGCATGTCGCCACTGGCCTGACGAAGCACGGCCTCCACGATCATCGCTTCAATTGCATCAGG
Organism: Gemmatimonadaceae bacterium; assembly: GCA_039930585.1. Taxonomy (GTDB): domain Bacteria; phylum Gemmatimonadota; class Gemmatimonadetes; order Gemmatimonadales; family Gemmatimonadaceae; genus Gemmatimonas. The sequence goes on along the minus strand of JBDTTO010000492.1, from coordinate 1,698 downwards.
CACGATAAGCGCGAGATCGAACTCGGCGGCCGGCGTTGTGGGAATTGCCTTGTACTTCGCATGCGGTTGGGGCGTCCATGCCTCGATCTGCGACTTGGTCATCGCTTCGGATCCCGGAACCGGCTTTTCGACCGCCGTCGCCATCGCCCGTTCAAGCCAAATCTGTGTGTCGCGTAACGCGTCGGGTAAAGGCGCGACGTACGTGCCATGCGCGTTTGTGCGCGCTGGCGCGACGTCTGCAGACGGCATCAATCCCAACGTGAATTCAACACCGTATGCCTCGCTAGCCCACACCGGTTTGTCCAATGCGACCCGGACGACACGGCCCAACACGGTGCCTTCCATCGATTGAAGTGTCCACAGCGTGTCTCCTTCGCCTTCATCAATCATGATGTGAACACGAGGAAACGCGGTGCGCACGATTTCAGTCGCAAGGTTTCGCGCATCCCACACATCAAACGCCGGGGGATTTGGTTCAGTGAAATGCGGTGGCCGGCGCATGCCCATGATGAGCGCGCCTACGCGCATCTCTTCACGCGGCAAACGATCTTTGCTGGCAACAAACGCGTTGCCAATTTCGAACAAGCGAATGTTGCCTTGCATGCGCGCGAGATTGTATTCGGCGCGACGGGCAAGCGTTTCAAGAATGGACTGACGCAGAAACGGTTCGTCATCCGCGAGCGGATTGCGCACGCGCAATGATTCGTCGCCTGTTTTTGTGAACGGCATCGGGCGCGTTTCGGCGAGTCCCGCCGCCACGAGTGCATCTCGCACGCGACGACTGACGATGTGCAACGGATGATCCGGCACATTGCCTGGACGCGTTGCGCGCAATTCGTCAGGCAGCGTGTCGAAGCCCTTGAGTCGCACGATCTCCTCGATGAAATCGACTTCGAGATTGAGATCATTGCGCCAGGATGGCGCGGTTACATACATCGTTTTCGTCGAGTCGTCGGCCGACACGTTGGCCGCACCATTCTCGGACGAGAAGTTGACGTGCACGGTGCAACCAATCGACTCGAGATATCGTTTGCTCTCGTCGAGCGGAACGTGAACCCCAATGAGATGTGACACGCGCGCGGCACGAACGGCGACGGCTTTGGCTGACGTTGGAGCCTTACCTACAGCCAACCATCCGTCGAACTGACCACCGGCGACGTGGCTCATCGACAGCGCGATGAACATTGCAATTTCCTGCAGTGCGCCATCGTCGATGCCGCGCTCGAAGCGATAACTCGCGTCGGTGTTGAGGCCGACCACGCGACGCACTTTGCGGACGAAACGCGCATTGAATGACGCGACTTCGATGAGCAAGTCCGTCGTATCCGCGGTGACTTCACTGTCACGCCCACCCATGACGCCAGCAAGCGCAACCGGACGCTCGGCGTCACAGATGACGGTGGTGCCAGTTTCTATTTTCCGTTCGACACCATCAAGCGTGAAGATCGATTCGCCCGCACGCGTGGGGCGCACAACAATCGACGAACCCGCAAGCTTCGCGAGATCGAATGCGTGAACGGGCTGACCGTAGCCGTGCAGGATGTAGTTCGTGAAATCGACAACGTTGCTGATGCTACGCACTCCAATGCTGTCGAGACGTTTCTTGAGCCACGCCGGACTGTCACCAACCTTCACACCGCGAATAATGATCGCGTAGTACTGGGGGCAGCTCGTCGTGTCTTCGATCGTGACAGTGAC
>JBDTTO010000491.1:0-3647 GCA_039930585.1 Gemmatimonadaceae bacterium | reverse complement strand
AGCTTCTTGTGAGTAACCGCCTTGTTCTGCGAATGCCGCCACGCCTTTTCCCCTACATTCTGCGGAAACGGGAGCGTTTGCATCAGACGATCACACGCGAAATCATCGCACGAACTGCCGAGCACATCGTGAAGCTCGTGCAGCGCACTGCAATATTCTGTTCCAAGCGTTGGCGCATAGAGGCGAAGGAACACATCACTGTTGTACTTCAGTGCCTTCACCTGAGCGCGCAACGCGTGTTGCGATGCATGATTTTGTTTGCTCAGCTGCGAACCCGCGTTCCGCACGCGCGAATCAGCGTGCAACAGCCAGCTGACAACTTCCGCCGACAAGGACATTCCGTTGGCTGCGGACGCCAGCTCGATCAGTCCGCTGTCAAGACTGTCCAGAAGCAGCGCGAAACGTGCCGAACGTGCTTCAAGTTGTGCTCTTGACGCGGACGCTGCGCGACACGCGCTTGCTGCGGCATCCAGAATCATGTCCGGCGTTATGTGCAAGTCGTTGCGGACTTTCACGGAGGCCCGTCGGCGCAGCAGCACATCCAGATCTCGTGTTGGTCCGAGCTTGCGGGTGAGAGAATCAAATTCGCTTAACAGCCGAACTCGATCCTTTTTGACAAATAAATTTCCAAACATGTTCACGCAGGCATGCAGGCGCCGCAGCGCTGTGCGAAAATCGTGTACACAAACGCTGGATGGGTCGTGCAGAAAATCGTGGCGCTGCCGCAAAACATCGTCAACAAGCGGCGACACAACCGCGGCGAACGCGGGAACAATGGCGGTGTCGAGCGATACTCGTTTTCGGGCGACTAACGCCGAGCGCCCCCGACCTGTTGAATGCAATACGGCGCTACTGCCTGTGACGACGTTTTGCGGTTGTCCGGCGATAAAGCTCTCGATGTTACACAGCGACGTCGCTTGCATGCGAGCGACTGCCTCAACGGTATCGTACGCCATGTGAGGTGTCACGAGGACATTGGGCATGGCGAGCAGTGCGTGGTCGCATTCGAGTGCGGCAATCGCCGCCGCCGAGGGCTCCATTGCTGAACGCAGACGCGCAGTCTTCTCGTGCAGCAATGTTTCTTCGCCCAGCACGTCCAGCGCAGCGCCGGCAAGCCGGCCTTCACGTAGTGCGGCAATCAACGCGGTGGCATTTACAACATCTGCCCGCGCGGTGTTAATCAGCACCGCGCCGTGTTTCATCAGGGCCAGTTCTCGTACGCCGATCGTGTCCCGCGTGTGCACGCCCCCGGGCAAGTGGATCGAGAGGACGTCACAAGAGCGCAGCAGCTGGTCCATGTCAACGAATTGCATACCAATTGTCGTCTCGAGGCTGAGCTCTGGTTGCGTGTCGAATGCAATCACAGTCATGCCAAATCCGCGTGCGATCCGCATGACCTGCTGGCCAATTCTTCCAGCACCCAGAACCCCCAGCACTTTGCCCGCAAGGTCGAACCCACGCATTCCCGCGACTGAGAAGTTTCCTTGGCGCGTTTGCGCAACCGCCTTTGGAATATGCCGCGCGAGAGCGAGCAACAGCCCAAATGTGTGTTCGGCAACCGCGTTTGTTCCATACTCCGGCACGTTGCAAACCACGATTCCGGCTGCCCGACACGCGGCGAGATCGATATGGTCGTAACCTGTGGAACGCGTGGCGATCATCCGAAGATGTTTGAACTCGCGTAGCACTGCCGCATCCGCGGTCGATGAGACGGATACTGAGACAACGTCGGCATCCACGTATGCAGCCACATTGCGCGCTGTCAGCGCTTCGTGCACGTATTGCACGGACTGTGATGACAGGCGCTGTAACTGCTGAACATTCCAGTCACCGATTTCAAAAATCACTACGTTCATGTCGTATCCGGAGAAATATGCACACTGAAACGGCGCCGGCTCGAAGAGCCGACGCCGCATGATTCAGAACGAAACCGCGATGTCGTTTTCCACTGACGTCGCTCCAGGTGCCGCCCACGCCGTTGTACCAGCGAGCTCGCGGTCCTGCCAGCTCTTCACAGTGCCGGTCAGCGTGATCATGCCGCCGTTGGCACTGACCTCGACATTCTTCGGCTCGAGCGACGAGCGATGCAGCGCCTTCTTGATGTCCTCGCTCAAGTCGGTGGTATTCACTCTGGTCTTCACGGACACTTTGTTGGTAACGCCGACAACGCCCCACAGCGTCGCAACCGCCTCAGCCGCTTCTTGCGCTTCAAAATGCCAGTCCACGGTGCCCGTAAGTGTCAGCCAACCGTGCTGTACCGAAATTTTGATGGCATCCTTCGGCACGATCGAATTCCACTTGAGCTGCGTCAGCGCCGCTGCTGCAATTTCTTCGTCTCCGCGTTGAACACTCGTTGGCAGTCGCACTTCCATTTCCTGGGCCACCGCCTTGACGCCCTTGACTCGGAGCGCCGCATTCTCGGCAGCGCACTTCTGTGAATAGCTCTCGATGTGACCAGTCAATGTCACCACTCCGTCGTGCGCCGCGACACCAATGTGGGCTGCAGCGATACGTGGTTCCCACGCGAGTTCTGCCAAAACTGATTTCTTTACTTCCATGTCAGTGTTCATCTTGTGTTCCCCCGAAATTTGAATGATGTCCGGCCTGTTGTGCCGAGCTGGTACGCTATCAGGCGCGGAGATATGGGGGCAGGATCGGAAACTACTCAGCGCCGTCGCGTCTGTGCTTTCACTTCAGCGCATGCGATAATGACGTGTCGGAAAGTCGTGGCACGATTCGACCATCAACAACATCGATTGTCCGATCACATCGTGCCGCGAGCAACGGATTGTGCGTCACAAACAAAATTGTCGTGCCCTCGTCCGAATTCACCTGACGAAGAAGATTGAACACGGCGTCAGCGCTCGTCGTATCCAGATTGCCGGTCGGTTCGTCGGCCAGCAGCAGCACAGGACTCATCGCCAGCGCACGCGCAACTGCCACGCGCTGTTCTTGTCCGCCAGAAAGCTGTCCAACCGGACGATCGCGCCATGGCGTCAGTCCTACCGTGTCGATCAGCATCGCCGCCCGTTTCGTCATTGCAGCGTTTGCGAACTCACGGTCACCAAGCATTGGCATCATCACGTTTTCCAGCGCAGTAAACGCAGTAAGCAGATGATGATACTGGAACACGAAACCAATACTGTGTCCGCGCAGCCGCGTCAGCGTTGCATCGTCCAGCGTCGTGGTTTCTTGTCCACTGATCGCGATTGTGCCTGACGTTGGATGATCGAGCAGGCCGATGAGATTAAGCAGCGTGCTTTTTCCCGATCCTGATGGACCCATCACCGCACAGAAATCGCCACGCTGCAGTACAAGATCAATTCCGTGCAAAACCTCAGTCTCGTTTGGCAACCCGACGCCGTACGACTTGCGCATTCCACGAAGCTCGACAACCGGTGTACGGTCAACCATTGATGGCCACGACCGGATCAAGGCGCGCAGCGCGCAGCGCCGGAACTACGGCGGCCACCAGTCCGGTAATTGTCGCCAGCGCAAGCGTCCAGCCAAAAAGACCCGCCGACAGCTCGAGCGTAAAGAGCGACGATCCATCTGCGGCGCGCGTGAATCGTGTCCATGCCGTCAAGCCGACGAAGCCGAGTGCCGATCCGGCCAGCGCACCCCCACGCCCCAGCAGTCCGCCTTGC
>JBDTTO010000490.1:0-3649 GCA_039930585.1 Gemmatimonadaceae bacterium | reverse complement strand
CCCCATTGAATCCGATAAACTCCCTTTAACCATTCCCACGCAGGAAGCGATTGAACAGCTTATCGAGCAATACGATCGATCGCTCAATTGGAGTGATCCCGGAGGTCCAGGCGTATGGACCAGAGATGAATGGCGCACCTTTGATGCGTGGCCCCCGAAATCCGTGACACCGAAACCGATGTACCTCTCGGCAAATGGCGCATTATCGCTGACAAAACCAACCGCTGCAGTCGCATCTGATTCGTACGTCAGTGATCCAGCGAAACCGGTGCCGTACACGTCGGCGGTTTCGTTCGGTTACTACTCGCTGTATCCGCTCGAAGATCAGCGGTTTGCCAGTCGGCGCCCGGACGTACTGGTGTATCAGACAGACGTGTTGACGGATGACATGACGCTGGCGGGACCAATCGGCGTGTCGCTGCATTTCACAACGACTGGCACTGATGCCGATTTCATCGTGAAAGTGATTGACGTGAATCCCGATTCACCGGGCGCCGGACGTGGCGGCAATCCGATGGACGGATATCAGCAGTTGGTGAAGGGCGATGTATTTCGCGCGCGCTGGCGTCGTTCGCAGGAAACGCCGCAACCACTCGTTCCGAACAAGGCAGACTCTGTGAATTACGTGCTGCACGACGTCTTTCACACGTTCAAGAAAGGCCATCGACTGATGGTGCACGTGCAGAGCACATGGTTTCCGCTCGTCGATCGGAACCCACAGAAGTACGTGCCGAACATCAACTCCGCGAGCGCCGCCGATTTTCAGAAAGCCACGATTACGATTCTGCGCAGCCGCGTGGATGCGTCGTTCGTGCGACTGCCGGTGCTGCCGAGGAACTAGTGGGGGGCGCGTGTAATGTCCATGTAACTGCATTCGTGTTGCGCTGAAAGTTTGCGCGAGTCAGCCACGAAGACGCACCAGCGTGCGACGCCGCTCTGGATGTGACAATCGTGACTGTATGACAATCCGCTGATGATTCACTCTGTTGTTGGTACGCGCGTCACCCGGCGGTTGGTCGCCGTATGTATTACATCTGCAGCCTTGACTGGCTGCCATGCCGATGCCATCTCCGGTGGCACCCCATTCGTGGAATGCAGCGATCAACCCGGCTGCCAAACGGCAACAACTCCTGTCGCGCCGCTTGTGGTCGCCGCGCTTGATGACGCCACGTCGCGCTCTGCTCAAGTACTGAACGCCACAACGCGCGCCGGCATTACCGCGCCAATCGCCCGACTCGAGGCTGCACTGGTTGCGCGCGACATTTCGCGCGGACGGATCGAGCTGCTCGCGACGTTGGATGCGATCACGGCTGCTGAACGCGCGGACCCGGCCACCCGCCCCGACCTCGGCGTCATTCGACTCGGACTCGCTCCGGCTGCACGCTCGCTCGGACTTTCGTTCAGCGTGATTGAATCGCCGATTGACTGACGCACCGCGTGCCGATCAAGTCGGATACGCGAATGGTTTTGCATACCTGAACAAGCGCGCACACGTCGGCCACAACTCCTGTTGCTGACGCGAGTGCATGATCATTTCACTAAAGAGTTGTCTGCAAATGCTGAACATGTTTGATCAATCGACGGTCCGCTCTGGGCGCATTGCCGGAATTGCAATTGCCTTGCTCGTGTTCGAGTGCGCAGGTGCGTCGACCTTGCATGCGCAGACCGCGACGGGTCAGGGTGCAGCTGCCGGCGCTGGCATTCCGGACGCGCCGCGTACCACGCAGGTGAACGTCAACAGCGCGATTGAGCTGTGCATCGTTCCCGGTTCGGGAACCGCCTATCGCGTTAATGCTCCCGGACTACCAACGCAGTGTCTGTCGGCGACACATACACACATCGATTTGAACCTGTCCGGACCGGCCGGGCTCACGGGCGCTCAGGGTTTGCCAGGTGCGGCGGGTGCTCAGGGACTGGCAGGCGCAGTTGGTCCCGCCGGGCCAAGTGGCGCAGCGGGCGCAGTCGGTCCAATTGGCGCGCCAGGTGTCGCGGGCCCGATTGGTTTGACTGGAGCTCCAGGCGCGGTTGGCGCGACGGGTGCGATTGGTCCGATTGGAATAGCCGGACCTGTTGGCCCGGCCGGATTTCCCGGATTTCCGGGTGCTAATGGTGCGCCGGGAGTTGCGGGAGCAGTTGGCGCGACGGGACCCATTGGTCCGATCGGCCTCACTGGGCAGGTTGGGGCGACAGGTGCGACAGGTGCGACAGGCTCTGCAGGGGCCGCAGGAATCGCTGGAGCGACCGGTGGAATTGGCCCGATTGGGCCGGCTGGACCTACGGGCAGCGTAGGAGCAGCAGGCCCGGCGGGTAGCGCTGGGGCAACAGGTGCCGCGGGTGCGACCGGTGCAGTTGGCCCGATCGGACCTGCCGGACCCACTGGCAACGTCGGGGCGACGGGCAGTATCGGTCAGACTGGGGCTGCTGGAGCTGCCGGGCCGGCTGGTGCCGCAGGCGTGGACGGCGCAGTTGGTTCGATCGGGCCGGCCGGTGCGGTTGGCGCAACGGGCGCGGTTGGGCCAACGGGCGCGACAGGTGCGACGGGCGCGGTTGGTCCGGCTGGCGCGGCGGGCACAACGGGTGCAGCCGGGGCGGCAGGAACGAATGGAACGAATGGAACGAATGGAACGGCTGGAGCGACTGGTCCGGCGGGTCCAACTGGTGCGACAGGCGCGACAGGCGCGACGGGTGCCGCCGCGAGCCTCGGCTACGTGCGCATTAACGGCACAGCTGCAACTGTCACGTGGAATGTCGTCACGCTCACAGCGACGTGTGCTGCGGGCAAGAAAGTGGTCGGTGGCGGCTACCGCGCCGTCAACTACCAGGTCGGTAACAGTATCTTCAATGTGAGCGCAAACAGCGCAACGGCAGACGATACGTGGAGCGTGAGCATCGACGACAATTGGGGCGGCGGCAATTCACAGGTCGCCGCGTACGCCATCTGCATTTAAGAATTCGCAGGCACAATGCAGGTTTGCGGCACGAGGCATCGATCGGGCACTAATCGAATTCTGAATTGAACGCGAGCACAGGGAGTGCAGTCATTTGCGACTGCACTCTTTGTTGCATTCAGTTAACGCCAACTCGCCGACCGAACGCTTTTGCCGTTTCGCTTGTCCGATGAAGTGATCGGAAATTTGCTCTGGCGCTTTTCCGATTACCCAGTAACATAGATAAACTATGTTACCTCTCCCTCCGTACGCCCGACCATGAGCCACCTCGAAATCCCTTCCGGCACGCTCGACATGCTGGTGCTGCAAATGCTCAACCGCAACAAGCAGCTTCACGGTTTCGAAATTGCCGAAGCCATTGAGCGCGTCTCGGCAGACGTGTTTCGCGTTGAAGAGGGTTCGCTGTATCCGGCTCTGCAGCGACTGCTGATCAAGGGGTACGTGAGTGCCGAGTGGGGACGGACGGCGGAAAATCGGCGAGCGCGTTACTACACGTTGTTGCCCGCAGGGAAGAAACAGCTCGCGCGCGAAGTGAAGTCGTACGAGACCGCCACAACCGCGATTGCGCGCATTTTGCAGTTGGGACTCGCGTGATGTGGCGTCACCTATGGTACGGATACTGAAGCCATGAACGAATTCGCCCGTCGCCTCTGGTACTTCTTCCGTCGCGACCAACTCACGCGCGACCTCGAAGAAGAAAT
>JBDTTO010000489.1:0-3656 GCA_039930585.1 Gemmatimonadaceae bacterium | reverse complement strand
AACCCCCGGCAACAATGACAACCCCAACGTCACGCGCGGTCATCGTTGTGCACCAAGGCTGCGATCGTCACGACGTTGGTTGCCGGGTTCAGCATTTCTTTTTTCCGATTTCGCAGCATCCGACGCCGCGCCAACCGTACGTTTCAACACGTCTGATATTGTGCGAACGCCAATCACTTCCATTCCGTCAGGAAGGCGACGCGGTATTGCGCGATCCGACATGAACGCCTGCGTCATTCCGAGCTTCGCGGCTTCTGCCAGACGTCGTTCAGCCTGCGATACGGGCCGCACTTCGCCACCCAGTCCAAGTTCACCGAGAAAAATTGCGCGCGGCGGCAGCGGCCGATCAGCCACACTCGAGGCAAGTGCTGCGACGATAGCGAGATCAACGCTCGGTTCCTGCACGCGCATTCCGCCGACAATGTTGCAGAACACATCGAGTTGCGCGCACGAAATGCCGCCGCGTTTGTCGAGCACGGCGAGCAATAACGCGAGCCGGCGTCCGTCGATACCTGATGCAACTCGTTGCGGCGTGCCAAATCCTGCACGTGCAGCAAGTGCTTGCACTTCCACAAGCAGCGGACGCGTGCCTTCCATCAGCGCGCACACGGCGCTGCCACTCGCAACATCGCTGCGATCGCCCACAAACAACGCGGACGGATTGTCGACGGGAATGAGTCCTGCCGGCACCATGCGAAATACGCCGATTTCGTCGACAGAGCCAAAGCGATTTTTCGTCGCACGCAGAATGCGATGATCAAGCGTGCCATCGCCCTCGAAATACAAGACCGTGTCGACGATGTGCTCAAGTGTCTTCGGGCCCGCAATACCACCATCTTTTGTCACGTGCCCAATGACAAACACCGTTGTGCCCGAATCCTTGGCAAAACGCATCAGTCGTGCGGCGCATTCGCGCACCTGACCAACGTTGCCCGGTGCGCCTTCCAGCAACTCGGTGTGAACCGTTTGAATCGAGTCGACTATCAACGCGCGCAGCTCACCTTCACCATCGTTTGCGACTTGCGAAGCCGTTGCGAGAATTGTCTCCAGCGACGTTTCAGTCAGCAACGCACAACGCGACGCATCTTCGGCCAGGCGCTCTGCGCGCAACTTCACTTGCAATGCCGATTCTTCCCCGCTCACATACAGCGTGCGATGCCCTGCGAGTTCAAGCCGCGCGGCAACCTGCAACAATAACGTCGACTTTCCGATTCCAGGTTCGCCACCAACCAGCACCATCGAGCCAGGCACGATGCCGCAGCCCAACACGAAATCGAATTCGTCGAGGCCAGTGCGCCAACGAGTAGTGTCCGTGCCACTCACATTGGCGAGTCGCACGGTGTCCACCGCAATGCCAGGCAATGCTCGCGCCGCACTGCGTTTGCTTTGTGGCACCGCATTCGAAGCAACAACTTCAACGAGAGAATTCCACGCCTGACACGAGTCGCAGCGGCCTGCCCACTTTGGGAATTCCGCATTGCATTCGTTGCAGCGATACACCGACTTTGCGCGTGCCATCAGACGTTAATAGTCATCGGGGCCACGCACCAACTTCGGACCACCACCGCCGCCAAGTTGCCCTGGTCCCGCAGGTCCATCATGACGCGGCGAATAATTGTCAAAACGCGTGTAGTGTTTGTGAAAGAACAATCGCACGCTGCCAATTGGACCGTTACGCTGCTTGCCGATAATAATTTCGGCCTTTCCTTCAAGCGTCGGATCTTTCAAGCGGCCCGTTTCATCGCGCTCGCCGTACACTTCCTGACGAAAGATGAAGCAGATGACGTCGGCGTCCTGCTCGATGGCTCCAGATTCGCGAAGATCCGAAAGCTGCGGGCGACCTTTGTCATCACCCGTGCGCTGTTCAGGCGCACGAGACAACTGAGACAGTGCGAGTACGGGAACGCTCAACTCTTTCGCAAGCGCTTTAAGACCACGCGAAATCTGCGAAACTTCCTGCTGACGATTTTCAGAACTTGCCGGACCCGTCATGAGCTGCAAGTAGTCCACGATGATCATGCCGAGGTTGTGTTCGGCAGATAGTCGGCGCGCTTTGGCGCGCATTTCCAGCAGGCCAAGGCCTGGCGTGTCATCGATGAAGATTGGGGCATGCGCCAGAATACCAGCGGCTTGCGCCAAACGCGGCATCGATTCGTCCAGCGCCCTACCACCTTTACGCAGGTGCTGCGCGTCAATGAGCGCTTCTGACGCCAACATACGCTGCACCAGCGATTGCTTGCTCATTTCCAGCGAGAAAAATGCAACCGGCGTTTTGTTCGTGATGGCCGCATGCTGCGCGATGTTCAGCACGAAGGCCGTTTTTCCCATCGAAGGACGTGCGGCGATAATCACGAGATCCGACGGCTGAAATCCCGACGTCATGTTGTCGAGATCCTTGAATCCGCTGGGAACGCCTGTGATTGCGGATTCGCGCTGCGCAAGTTGCTCCAGCTTTTCCATCGCTGGCCACAACAGCTCCTTGATGCGCGAAAAACCAGTGCGTTCTTTGCTCTGGCCCAACGAAAAAATGCGCGACTCTGCAAGATCCAGCAGCTTGTTCGCATCTTCGCGCGCTTCAAATGCTTCGCCAACGATTTCTGTTGACACTTCAATCAGTCGACGCAGCAGCGCCTTTTCTTTGACGATGCGCGCGTGATACTCGACGTTTGCAGTTGTTGGAACGGCCTCCAACAAGTAGCTCAAATATTCGCGACCGCCGCAGCTTTCCAGTTCGCCGCGTTTATCGAGTTCATTGGCCAGCGTAACGGTATCAACGGCGCCACCGCGTTCGGTGATCGAGAACATGCCACGATACAACCGGCGATGTCCCTCGAGATAAAACATGGTGTCGTCAACATGCTCGGCAGCGCGCATGAATGCGTCCGCATCAAGCAACATGGCGCCTAACACTGCCTGCTCTGCTTCTTCCGACCACGGCGGACGGCGGTCCTTGTATGGATCGCGCGCAGACGGATTTTGTTCGTTCGGGCCGGTCATGAAATCAGCAGGTCAGGAAGCGGGTGATGCGTCGCGCGTTGCTTCCGCGCGCGAGGCATCGAGAATCTTGCGGGCTAGTTTGACATCTTCCCACGCGGGCCGCTTCCAGTTTTCGTTGCGCAACAGTGCCGCCGGATGATAGGTGACGATAAGCGGCACCCCATTATACCGATGAACCTGTCCGCGCAATTTTCCGAGAGACGTTGTGGTGTTCAATAAAGTTTGCGCTGCAAAAGTGCCGAGCGCTAGAATCACTTTCGGTTTAATTAGTGCGAGTTGTCGCGTTAAGTACGGCGTACACGCGTGAATTTCATCGAGCGCGGGGTTGCGATTTCCCGGTGGCCGATGTTTAAGCACATTGCAGATAAATACTTCTTCGCGCGGCAGTTGAATGGCGGAAAGAATTTTTGTCAGCAAATCACCCGCCGCGCCGATAAATGGACGACCGGTTTCATCTTCAGTTTGTCCCGGTGCTTCACCCACGCAGACAAAATCTGCAGAGGGATTTCCTTCGCCCGGCACTGGATTAATTGCGGATGCTCCGAGCGCGCACGCGCGACACCCTGCGATCACTGTCGCGAGTTCGTCGAGCGTCTTGCACGCGTTCGCCGCTGGCGTTGTTGACGCCTCTGCAGGTGCACCAGCGCTCAAGCCAGCCG
>JBDTTO010000488.1:0-3658 GCA_039930585.1 Gemmatimonadaceae bacterium | reverse complement strand
ATTTTCAACAGTGCGCGCAAGCACGGCGCCCGTGCTGCTACCCAATCCCAAACCAGCTAACACGACGGCCAGAATGAGTGAGAACGTGTATGTCGTTGCGCCAAGGTTGAGCGAGAGCAATCGCGTCCACACCACTTCGCTGGCGAGCGCGGTGAATCCAGAGAGTGCGATCGTGATGTAGACCGGCATTGAGCCGGCGGGCGCGTTGAACAACTTCGGTTTGGCACCGGTCGGTTCTTCTTTCGCGTTGCTTTCGTATGGCAAATTCTTCGCGAGCGCAAACGCGAGCAGCACGACAGCCACGTTCAATACAATTGCGACGCCCGAAGCAACCTGCACGTCATACAAACGCAGCAGGTAGTAGCCCGCGAGCAAACATCCAACAACGCCGCCGGCAATGTTGCCGCCGTAAAAGAATCCAAGCCACGACACGCCGCGTGGAGTTGTTTCAACAAAACGCGAGATCGCCGGCAGTGTTGCGCCCATCATCAGCGTCGGTGGCAACAACACAATCGCGCAGAAAAAGCCACTGACCAGCAGTCCGGGAAATCCGCCCAGACCAATAGCAACCTGCAACTTGCTCATGAGTGGAAGCACCCCGAGCAGCACGAGGCCGGACGCTGCAATTCCCAATTCGAGAAACGCGTACACGCGCAGCGGATGTTGCTTGCGCGATACGAAGCGCGAAAGCAGCAAGCTGCCCGCGCACATGCCACCCATGAATGTGCCAAGCACAACGCCCAGCGAAATCGCCGACGATCCCACAATGAGTGAGAGCATCTGCTGCCACACGACCTCGTAAATGAGGGCCGCACAACCGCTGCCGATAAACAGCAGTACGAGCAGAGGAAGGAATGGTCGGTCTGCCCCAACTGCGGACATGGCACCGGACGAGCTTGCGGACGCACCTGATGCGGATGCACCAGAGGATGCGACCGCAGCACGTGTGGAGGCGGGCTTGGTCTGTTTTGTCATGAGCCTAATACGGGGAGCTTCTCGTCTATGCTGATAAGCAGAACGCTGATCAGCAGAATGCTGATCGGCAGAACGCTGATCGGCAGAACGCTGATCGGCAGAATACTGCTTCGCAGCATGCCGGTCAGTTTTTCTGATCAGCGGCAACTGGTACGACGTCGCTCAGTTGCAGATGTTAGGCGAGGATGAGCGGGAGCCTAAAAAGAACTCGCTACCCCGCCTGACTCAATAGCGCACGCGTCGCGGAATTGGTGGATTGTTCAAGCACGGTCTTCGCATCGCCCTGCTCGACAACGCGACCTTCCGAAAGCACCACAACGCGATCGGCCCAGGCCCTTGCGAAATCGACATCGTGCGTGACAATCAGCAGCCCGCGACCCTGCTGAGCCAATCCCTTCAATAGTTCACCAAGCGCCGAACGACGAGCCGGGTCAAGCGCCGATGTTGGCTCATCCATGAGCAGCATGAGTGGATCGGGTGCCAGTGCGCGCGCAATGGCCACGCGTTGTGCCTCACCGCCGGAAATCTCTCCTGGAAACGCATGCGCGCGTTCACGCACACCAAGCGAGGCCAACAATGTGTTCGCTGTTTCGTTGGCGCGTTCGCGCGTCCATCCCAACGCGTGGACCAATGCGAGCGTGACGTTATCCAGCACTGACAAATGTTCGAATAACGCGTTGCTCTGAAATACAACGCCAATGCGATGTCGCAGTTCGCGCAACTTTGATTCGGGTGGCAACGCGCCTGCGCGCAGTGAAACGCCGTCAATGGAAATGGATCCGCTGTCAAACGGTTGCAACGCGGCAATTGAACGCAACACGGTTGTCTTGCCAGCACCTGACACGCCCATTACCGCGCACACTTCGCCAACGTTGGCGTTAAACGTCACGTCGTCTAACACCGTCTGCTTACCGCGCAGCACGCGAAGCGACTGAACAGAAAGTGTCGCTGATGTTGTGACGCTCATGCCTTGCTCCATTTGCGTTCCAGGCGGCGCGCCATTTGCGACAGCGGCAGCGACATCGCGAGATAGACGAGCGAGCAAAGAATTCCCGGCACGACCCAACTGCCAACATTGGTTGCGTAAATCGCGGTTTGTTTAGTGAGTTCGACTACGGTGATCACCGATACAAGCGATGAATCTTTCAGCAGCGCGACGAAGTCGTTCGTCATGGGTGCGAGCGCCAGACGCAACGCCTGCGGCCCACGCACGAGACGCAAAATCTGCATTTCGGAGAGGCCAAGCGTTCGCGCGGCTTCAAGCTGCGCACGCGCAATGTTTTCCAGCGCGGCGCGATAAATCTCCGACTCGTACGCGGCGTAGTTAAGTCCAAGTCCAAGAACCGCCGCAGTAAACGCGGGCAGTTTGATCACATCGGACAAGCCGTAGTACAACACGAACAGTTGCAGCAGTACAGGCGTGCCGCGCACGACTTCGACGTACACAGTGAGCAGCGCGCGAATTGGTTTCGGTCCATACACGCGCCCGGCGGCGACTACAATTCCGACGGCGACTGCAAGTGCCATTGCAAGACACGAAAGTACGAGCGTAATCACCGCAGCACGCAGTAGTGCCGGGAGATAGGTGACGATCGAATTCGGATTCACGATTACAGGCGCGATCGCAGTGTCCGCGACCTGGATATCGGCGCCACTCGCGGCCAGCGTGCGCCGTTGAAATGCGGCCTGGCGCTCATCCCACACGTTCCACGCACGAAACACCTTCTCAAGCGAACCATCACGCATACGGGCAACCAGAACTGTATTGACCGAATCACGCAACGCCGCACTTCCCAACGCCATCACGCCAACGTAGTGCCCCGTATCCACCGGCTGCGGCTGAATGACGAACTTCCCCAATCGTTTAAGCGAACGCTCGGCAATCACATGATCGAGCAGCACCGCATCAACGCGGCCGGCCACGAGATCACTGTACGGATGCACGTCATCGTCATACGAAACGGGCACAACACCAACGCGCTTTTGCGCGTCGAGCAGAATTTCGTATGCTCCTGTTCCGCCTAATGTCGCAACTTTGCGTTTGGCCAGCGCATCAAGCGTGCGGTATTTCGCACTGTCAGCAGTGCGTACGGCCAGCACTTCGTAAAACTCATAGTACGGCATCGTAACCGAATGTCGCGCGCGTAACTCGGCGCGATCTTCCACCCCCGACATGCCGATTTCGAAATCACCACGTTCAACCGATTGCTCAATCGACGCCCACGCAACCTGAATGAACTTCGGTTCGCGGCCGAGTCCGCGCGCAATGAGTTCGGAAATTTCTACGTCGAAGCCTCGCACCTTTGTTGGGTCGGCCGCATCGGCTTCAACAAACGGCGCGCCGCCCTCGGCATCGCCGCCCCATCGAAAAGGTTTGGATATCGACGCAGTCGGTTGTGCTTGTGCCGTTGCTGCGGGTTGCGATTGCCAGGCAGCAATCAGCACAACCGCAAGCGCGATTGCACCGGCAGACAAAATGCGCCGCCTGCGCCAAGTCCTATCGGCCATCAACAAACATTGCGCGAACGATGCGTGACGTTGTCGTCAGTTGCCCCGCGTGTCGCGACGCATGCTCGGCCGCATGGAAAATCAATCCCCACGCCGTTGTCTCCAACCGAGCACGCCCAAGAAAACGAGGCTCCTGCAATGTGTTAAGCGGAAACATTCTCAGCGAATCAATCAG
>JBDTTO010000487.1:0-3662 GCA_039930585.1 Gemmatimonadaceae bacterium | reverse complement strand
CTCGACTGGAAGGCGCCGGCCCAGGCGTTCCGTCCGTAGCTGACCACACGCCGCCGCAATATCCAAACCGCGGCTGCGACGTGTTGCCACTTCAACACCACGTGCACGCAACGCATTGGCGAACGCCACAATAGTTGATTTGGGTGTTGGCGTAAATCCCATCGATCCGCCGGGATGCAGTGGAATGAGATTCACAAATGCGCGACAATCCCTGGCCAGTGCGGCGAGCTGTATGGCATGCTCGGGTTTGTCGTTCACTCCATGCAACATGACGTATTCAAACGTCACGCGACGATCAAACACACGCGCCGCATCAATCACTTCGGTAAGTGAATACTTGGTGTTCACCGGCATCAGCGTCTGGCGCAATTCTTCAGTTGGCGCGTGAATAGACAGCGCGAGCCGAAACTGTTCTTTGCGATTGGCCAGCGCGACAATGCCTGGCAAAATGCCGACGGTCGAAATGGTGATGTGACGCGCGCCAATTCCCAGCGCGCGCGGATCGTTGAGTAGCGTGAGCGTCGGATCCACGCCGCGCCAGTTCATCATGGGTTCGCCCATGCCCATGAACACGATGTTTGTGGCTTCAAGCGGTGGATCAAGCAGCCGCAATTCACGCACCTGACCCGCGATTTCGTGCGGCAACAATTGACGCTGAAATCCCATCGCGCCCGTCGCACAAAATGCGCACTTGAGTGCACATCCCGCTTGCGACGAAATGCACAACGTCAGGCGATCGTCGTCCGGAATGGAAACGGTCTCGATCGTTTGCCCGTCGTGCAACTGGAACAGAAATTTCTGCGTTCCGTCCGTCGAAATACGACGATCCACCAACGCCAACCGCGGCATCACAAACTGCTCGGCCAGGGCAACACGCAATGCCTTGGGCAGCTCAGTCATGTCGTCAAAGCTGTTCACGGGTTTTTGCCATAAACGCGCAAAAATCTGCTCCGCGCGATACGACGGCTCACCACGATCCGCAATCCACGCGCTGAGCCGCACGAGCGCTTCATCCGGCGCCAGATCGAGAATATTCTCGACGGCCGTTGTCGTTTGAATTGCTGCAGCGGTGTTTGTCATTTTACGATCGAGCTCAACGTGAACTGATACAGCGGGCCAAGTCCACCGACACCTTCTTCCCGGCCGATTCCCACTACGAATCTCTGATAATGCAGCGCCAGCCCCGAACGCGCGCGCAAATCCCGCTCGCCGTAAGCTTTTGTAATGACCAGTGCACCGCGTCCTTCAATGGGGCCGTACCGAACGCTGGCAAAAGGTCCATTCTCACGTGCACCGCCGTTAACGGATGTGCGTGAATACCCCAGACGAATATCTGGCGCCTTTGGATTTGCGAGCACTCTCGCGTCGATCGCGGACAGAAATACCGGCTGATCATCGCGTTCCTGCCCCGGGCGCCACAAAAACGACGACAAGGCGATGCGCACGCTGTGTTTTGTGAGACTGTCGACGATCATTCCCATGTCAGCCGCAATTGCCGAACGCACCGCGAGATCCGTGCGCCCCTCGCGATAACGCGCGGCAATGCCAAGTGTGAGATGCGGCACTATGCGTTTCGCGACGGTTCCGGAAATCAACGTGCTGTTGTAGGTCAGCGTGCCGACCTGCTGCGGATTGTCATCGGTGGCGATCAGTCCGCTGACTTCTGCACGCGCCACCGACAGCCCGAACGTCACGCCCGACGCACGACGCCACGCGGCACCAATCAGCTGTCCATCAACGCCTTGGTTGGCCGATAGCAGCAGTGAGCCGACGCCAACTCGCAATCGCGTATCGGCGGGCATGGCCACCGATGCCGGATTCCACATGCCTGATCCGGCTTCGGTCGCAATTGCTGCGGGCTCGAGTACGGCCCCTAATGGGAATTGCCACAGATCACGGGCGGGAACGGGCTGGGCCAGGAGGACAGGTCCCCACAGGGCTGCCGCGAGCCCGCACAAGAACTTGCGGCGCATATGGTTGGACAATAACGGAGTGCATGCCAACCCTCAAGGAAATCTCTACCAGCAGGCATCCCGGGCCGTTAGTTTGCCTATAGAGGCGCGGCAACCAGCTTCCGCGCGCGGCCGTGTGCCCGAAGGTTTCCTGCTTGGGCGCTAGCGCGCCGGGAGTTGTTCGTGAGCGAAGAATCATCCGCCACTAGCGGATCCGCCATAGGCGGTACCGTACCAAGCGACGTGCTGTCCACGTCACTCCGTTCACACGCATGCGGCACCATCGGCACGGCCGAGGTGGGGCGCACCGTTCAACTGGGTGGATGGGTTCACCGTAGCCGGGATTTGGGCGGATTGATTTTTATCGACCTGCGCGATCACACTGGCTTGTTGCAACTCGCGATGGGCCCTGCATGGAGTTCGCCCGAAGCACTCACGATCGCCGCTGCCGTTGGCGTTGAAAGCGTCGTATTGTGCGAAGGCGTTGTGGTCGCACGCGAACCCGATCGCATCAATCCCGAACTTGCAACGGGCGGTGTCGAAGTGCGCGTCAGTTCGTTACGCGTTGTCGGCCCGGCCGTTACGCCAGCGCTGCCTGTTGCGCGCGGACGCAATGAGAAATTGCCGCAGGAGGATTTGCGCTTGCGCCATCGCTATCTCGACCTGCGTCGTCCGGAGTTGCAGGCCAACCTGCTGCTGCGCCATCGCCTCGCGCAGGTCACGCGCCGTTTGCTGAGCGACAGAGGGTATCTGGAACTCGAAACACCCATTCTTACGAAACCAACGCCTGAAGGCGCGCGCGATTACCTCGTGCCAAGCCGTGTGCATCCGGGTGAGTTCTACGCGTTGCCGCAATCGCCGCAGATTTACAAGCAATTGTTCATGTGCGCAGGCTTCGATCGCTATTTCCAGATCGCGCGTTGCTTCCGCGACGAAGATTTGCGCGCCGATCGTCAGCCAGAGTTTACGCAAATCGATATCGAAGCCTCGTTCATTGGCCAGGAAGACATCATCACCCTGGCTGAAGAACTCGTGCACGCGTTGTGGCAGGAAGCCGGATTTAAAGTGCCGACGACGTTTGACCGCATGACGTATGCGGATGCGATGGAACAGTACGGCTGCGATCGCCCCGATTTGCGTTATGGACTCAGCATCACTGATCACTCCTCCACATTCTCGACACTCGATTTCGCGATCACGCGCAGCGCACTTGAGAAGGGCGGCCGCGTGCGTGGCATCATTGTTCCGAATGCTGCCGGTTGGAGCCGCAAAGAAGTTGACGAACTCGAAGCACTTGCAAAGGGTGCAGGCGCGAGTGGTTTGTTGCGTCTGAAATTTGCGGAAGGCAAACACGACGGGCCGGTTGCGAAATTTCTCACGCCCGAAGCGGCAGCAACGTTTGGCATGAAAGAAGGCGATCTCGCGTTGTTTGTAGCGGGACCCGATCACACGTCGAATCCAGCGCTTGATCGCGTGCGTCAGGAATGCGCGCGCCGACTCGGTTTGGTGGACGAAAACGCACGTTGCTTCCTGTGGGTTATGGACTTCCCGATGTTCGAGAAGGATCCGGTGACTGGTGCGTTGGCAGCTGTGCATCATCCGTTCACTTCGCCAAATGCGCAGGACATGGCTGAATTTCCAAACGCGCCCGAGAAGTGGCGTGCGTTGGCGTACGACGTTGTGTTGAATGGAACGGAGCTTGGTGGCGGA
>JBDTTO010000486.1:0-3663 GCA_039930585.1 Gemmatimonadaceae bacterium | reverse complement strand
CGCTGATCGTCACGTGCGATGGCAACCGTTATGCAATTCCGCAGGTGAATTTGCTGGAATTGGTCCGTCGCGAAAAGTCGGACAACAACCACGGTGTGGAAATGATTCACGGCGCGCCGGTGTACCGCCTGCGTGGCAACTTGCTGCCACTCGTGTACGCGCGCACCGCTCTCGAGCGTCGCCCGCTGGCCGAGAATGATGAAGAACCGCTGCACATTGTGGTGTTGCAGGCCGATGACCGCAGCTTTGGTCTCGTCGTCGATCAGATCAACGACACGGAAGAAATTGTGGTGAAGCCGATGGGCAAACAGCTCAAGGGCGTGGCCGCGTTCTCTGGCGCAACAATTATGGGAGATGGACGCGTGGCGCTGATTCTTGATGTAATGGGGCTCGCACAACGCTCGAACGTGATTGCCGGAACTCGCGATCGCAATCGCACCGAACAGACTTCAGCATCCACGCATGGCGCAACCAATCGCGTGAACCTGCTGGTGCTGGGCATCGACGACTTGCGCCGCGGAGCGATCCCGCTCTCAAGCGTTGCACGTCTCGAAGAATTCCCGCACACCAGTGTCGAACACGCCGGCCAGTATAAAGTCGTGCAGTACCGCGGAGAAATTCTGCCGCTGCTCGATCTGCAGGAAATCCTTGGTGTCCCGTCGTACGACGAACCGACCGGTCCGCTGCAGGTCGTCGTCTACTCGGAAAACGGTCGTCGCGTTGGATTTGTGGTGCGACGCATCGTTGACATCGTGCAGGATGAAATCATTCTCGATCCCAAGACCAGCCGAGAAGGCGTGCTCGGATCCATGGTGTTGCAGAACCGTGTTACCGATGTGCTGGATATGAGTGCCATTGTCCGCAGCCGTGCGCCCTGGCTGCTTGAAAGCGATTTGGAGGTAGCCGCATGAGCGCGCCCGCGAATGTCCTGCGTCAGTATTGCACGTTCACGCTGAACGGATTGTTGTTCGGCATCGATGTTTCCACGGTACAGGAAGTTATCCGCTTTCAGGAAATGACCGAAGTGCCATTGGCGCATCGTGTCGTCAAGGGATTGATCAACTTGCGCGGTCAGATTGTGACCGCGCTCGATCTTCGCCGCCGCCTCGACTTGCCGGAGCGTGCGGCCGACGAGCAGCCGATGAACATTGTCGTGCGCATGGAAGACGGTGCCGTGAGCTTTCTGGTCGACGACATCGGCGACGTGGTTGAAGTCGATGGTTCGCTGTTCGAACGTCCACCCGAAACGCTGCGCGGCACTGCGCGCTCGCTGATTCTCGGCGCACACAAGCTGGACAAGCGTTTGCTGTTGGTTCTCGACACGACGCGTGCGGCGCATTTGAAGGATGACGTTTCAGAAGACAGAGTCATGTAAGTCGCAGTCGGGTCCCAATGGTCGTTCCAATGTGCGTTCAACGGTCTAATCTCCTTTCTCTGCGATGAAATTATCAATCCGTCAACAACTGCTCGGCGCCTTCGGCGTGCTCACGCTGGCTATGGTGGGCGTCTCCTTGCAGCTCATGAACAATCTCAAGTCGAGTCACGGGGACTCCAGCTCGCTGTATGCGGATGGTGTGCAGCCCGCGCGTGAAGCCGGCACCGCGCTGTCGGCGTTGATGGAGCAACGCATTGACATGCTGAGTGCGATGGTCGCTTCGTCAACCGAGGATCGTCGCAATCTCATTGGGCAAATTGATTCGGCGGAAGCGACAATGATCAAAGCGCTGGACTCGCTGGCTGATGGGGCGAGCGATAGCACCGTTAAACAAATCGACGACCTGAAAAGCAATTTCAAGCTGTGGACCGCAGTGCGTGCGAAGCAAATCGATTTGACCATGATTGGCGATCTGCCGGGTGCATTGGCACTGGGTACGTTCAAGGGCGAAGCGTTGTACATGAAGCTCGCGACTGGCATGAATCAGATCTCGGACGAAATTGCGACGCGCGCCACTGTTTCTTTGGAGAGTGGCAAGACGCGTTACAACCGGGCGCTGATTATTTCGTGGGTCCTGATTGCGTTCGCCGCCGTCGGAGCAATTGTGCTCGGATTGTACGTGGCGCGCCGGATCACCGGGCCTATTCTCGAAACAGTGCGCGTGCTTGATGCCGTCGCCGCCGGTGATCTTACGTCACACATCGAAGTGCGCTCGCAGGATGAGCTGGGGCATATGGGAGAGGCGCTCAACACCGCGCTTGCCTCCATGCGTGACGCCATGTCGGCGATTTCGATTAACGCCCAGGCGTTGGCCAGTTCGTCAGATCAGTTGAGTTCCGTCAGTTCGCAGATGAGCAACAATGCAGTGGAAACGTCGACGCAAGCCAACATGGTGAGCGCGGCCGCCGAGCAAGTCAGTCGCAACGTGCAGACCGTGGCAACCGGCACCGAAGAGATGACCGCTTCCATTCGCGAAATTGCCAAGAGCGCCAGCGATGCGGCGCGGATTGCATCAAGTGCGGTCAGCGTGGCTGAAGCGACGAACGCCAGCGTGGCCAAGCTCGGAGTTTCGAGTGCGGAAATTGGCAACGTCATCAAAGTCATCACGTCCATCGCGCAGCAGACAAACCTGCTGGCACTGAACGCGACGATTGAGGCGGCGCGTGCGGGTGAAGCCGGTAAGGGATTTGCAGTCGTGGCAAACGAAGTGAAGGAATTGGCGAAAGAAACGGCGAAAGCGACCGAGGATATCAGTCGCAAGATTGAAGCGATTCAAGCCGATACGCAGGACGCCGTGAATGCGATCGGCCAGATTGGCGCCATCATTGCGCAAATCAACGATGCACAAACGACCATTGCGAGTGCCGTGGAAGAACAGACCGCGACCACGAACGAAATGGCGCGCAATGTCGAAGAAGCCTCAAAGGGCAGCAGCGAAATTGCGCAGAACATCACGATCGTTGCGCAGGCGGCCGAAGGCACGAACACCGGCGCAACCGATACACAAACCGCGTCGGGCGAGTTGGCCCGCATGGCGTCCGACCTGCAGTCCGTAGTATCGCGGTTCCAGTTCAATCAGGAAATGAAACGCGCTGCCTGATCGCGGTTGCAGTATGTGTTCCGAAGCTGGTCGCGCGTTCGTCGCGCGACCACTTCACTTTTTCAAACGTCGGGCGGAACGCACCGACAATTTCACAAGGAGCTTCACTGTGCGTGCATTAGTCGTCGACGATTCACGGGCGGCCCGTAGTCTCATCGGGCGTATGCTGCGGGAACTGGGGTTCGACGTTGTCGACGCGGCGCAGGGCGTGGAGGCGATGGAACATCTCGTGTCCGGAACGCCGTTTGACCTGGCCGTTGTCGATTGGAATATGCCGACCATGAACGGTCTGGATTTCGTGCGCACCGCTCGCGCGGATGCACGCTTCCAGGAAGTACCGATCGTGATGTGTACGTCCGAAACTGAAATCCAGCAGATGATTCGTGCGCTCGAAGCCGGCGCGAACGAATACATCATGAAGCCGTTCACGGCCGAAATTCTGCGCGGCAAACTGGAACTGATCGGGTTGTCGCTGGTCTGATGCCGCGTATTCGTGTGTTGATCGTGGATGACTCAGTCGTCATCCGAAAAATTGTCACCGACGCACTCTCGGTCGATCCGATGATTGAAATCGTCGGAACGGCCTCGAATGGCCGGCTTGCCCTGAGCAGGATTCAGCAGGTGAATC
>JBDTTO010000485.1:0-3667 GCA_039930585.1 Gemmatimonadaceae bacterium | reverse complement strand
ATGACGGGCCGTTTTGTTTATATCGTGGGCGGTTTACCCAAACACTACTTCTTGAGTGATCCGAACAGAACTCCGACGTACAGCGACAACACACCATTGTTCACTCGGCTTTTGAACTCTGTGCTGTTGTCATTGCGAATGTCGGCCAGGCCAATGCCGTATCGCGCGCCGGCAGTTGCACCGATGCCGCCAAGGTTGAAGTCGACGCCACCGCCAACCGTTACACCGTAATCAAGTGTTTTCGGTTTGAAATCATCTTCGTTACAGTCAGTGTTGGCACCAGACGAATTGTTGGTGCCCCGAAATTCAACCGCACAACCGACGTTGAATCCGATGGAAGGGCCTGCATACACGTGCGGGGCAACCACTCCGCGCGAAAAGTCGTAACGCAGCAGCACTGGTACTTCGAGATAGTCCAGTCTGAAGCTGCCTCCGCCAGCTGCCGCAGTTGGGCGATTGAACTTTGCGCCTTTATTGAGAAACAGGAATTCAGGTTGCACATCGAAGGACGCTCCGACTGGCAGCTGCAACGACAGTCCGAAAATCGTACCGGTGCGGTTGTCGAAGCTGAGATCATCTGAATTCCGGACATTCGAAAACGTCCCGCCTGCAATAATGCCCAGGCGTTGGGCGTGAAGTGGCGCCCCCGCACAGGCGATCAGGGACAAAGCGCTGGCATATCGGACAAAACGGCGGTTGATCAGCATATGTATGGACCTCGGCATAGTTGAACGCAGTATCGGTCAGCGTGTAGATAGCACTTGTGCCTACTACATCTGAGTTCCCGCTGAAGGTCCGATTGGCAGACGAGATTGCCAACTCCATCACACATGGATTTGGACTTCTTCTGAGTCTGATTGGTTTGCCTGTGCTCATTATTACAACGCTCAGTCGCGGCGATGTGATAAATGTCATTGGCGCGAGTGTGTTTGGTGGAACGCTGGTCGCACTTTATCTGGCGTCAACGCTGTACCACTCAATACCGGCGCCGCGAGCGAAGCGTGTACTGCGCATTCTCGATCACGTCGCAATTTTTCTGTTGATTGCAGGCACATACACGCCATTTACCTTGGGCGTGTTGCGCGGTGCGTGGGGATGGACGTTGTTTGGAATTGTGTGGGCGTTGGCTGCGGTTGGGATTCTGTTCAAGGTTGTATTGGGCACGCGGTTTCCCCGCGCATCAACAATCTTCTATCTGGCGATGGGTTGGCTGATTGTTGTTGCCGCGCGACCACTGATGCTGAACATGCCAAGCGCTGGGTTGTATTTGCTCGCTGCGGGCGGATTGGCGTACACATGTGGCGTGGTGTTTTTCGTGCTCGATCATCGCCGATACATGCACGCTGTATGGCACATATTTGTAATGGCGGGCAGCGCATGTCACTTTGTTGCAGTGTTGCGATATGCGTGACGGATCGCGCGCGACTGGCGGATTGTCGCGCCGATTGTTGCTACTCGTTGTGTTGTTTGCGGTCGCAGGCGTTTCACACTTTGTCGTACCCGATGCATTTCAGCGCATCGTTCCAACTTGGGTGCCGCGGCCGAGGTTGATGGTTTACATCAGCGGCGCCGCAGAATTTGCGGGCGCGATGGGTCTGCTCATTCCGTCATTGCGCCGTGTCGCAGGGTGGGGACTCATTGCGCTACTCGTATCGGTTTTTCCCGCCAACATTAACATGTTGCAGTTGGCACGCGATTCCGACGCATCGGCGGCATACCAGCTCATTTTGTGGATGCGCCTGCCGCTTCAGCCTTTGCTCATCTGGCTGGTGTGGAAGGCGGCCATCACACCGAGACCAAGTTTATTAAGCCACGATTAAACCCCTGACGGGCATCTCGACAGCCAGCGGCACCGGCTGAATGATGAATGGAGATCGCCCGTCGCGCTTTCAATGGCGCATTCAAAGCTGCACTGCACACTGCCATGTACTCGACATGCCTGTTTTGCCACACATCGTTGGGGCAGAACGAAGTAATCGAAGAGTTTCCAGTTGGCCGTCGACTCGCGTTTGATGCAGAACGTGGTCGATTGTGGGTTGTGTGCAAACGTTGTCACAATTGGAATTTGTCGCCCATTGAACATCGGTGGGAAGCAGTTGAAGCATGTGAACGAATTTATCGCGACACACGTGTGCGAGTTTCAACCGAAAACATCGGTCTTGCTACGCTGGGCGAAGGACTTGATCTCGTGCGCGTAGGCAAACCGCTGTTGCCCGAGTTCGCAGCGTGGCGATATGGCGCGCGAATCAAACAACGCAAATGGCGCGCAACAAGTTTGACAGTTGTTGGCGGCGCCGCAGCAGGGCTCGCAATGATAAGTGGAACTGTTGTGCTTGCAGCGGCAGTTGCAGCGGTGGGACTTTCAATTGTGCCCGTTGCATTCGGTTCCGTTGCGTGGTTGGACGAGAAGTACACGTATGATCGTGTGCTGGCGCGCGTTCGTGATGCAAACGGAACGGTGCGTTCACTCAAGTGGAGCCACTTTGCGCGACTGGAAGTTGCAATGGCAAATAATGCGGCCGGTTGGAAATTCCGCGTCGCACACGAAGCGGGCATGCTCGAACTTGAAGGCACGGAAGCCACGCGAATTGCCGGACACATTCTTGCGCACATCAATCGCGCGGGAGGCAGCGCCGCTCAGCTTGATGATGCCGCGCGTCGCATTACGGCGTTGGGTGACGCAGAGCGATACATCCGGCATACAAGTGAACTACGCGAAACTCGGCGGTACTCGCGCTCAATTTTCTGGAACGACGATGTGGGCTTGCTGGGGCTGACACAAACCGAACGCCTCGCGCTTGAGATTGCAGTTCACGAAGATGCGGAGCGCAACATGATTCGTACGGAACTTGTTTCGCTGGAGTCGGCGTGGCGGGAGGCCGAAGAAATTGCGGCAATCAGCGACGGACTGATGCGGATTGAGCCGAACGATCGCGGGGTCGCGGAGTAGTTGCGGCGTAATTTGCAATTGGCTCCGAGCGGGAGTTCGGAGATCTGGTAGACAGCGCTGAAACGGATTTTTCGGATTTAACGGATCATCCGGATACAACGCATCGTTGTGGGGCTCGACTTCAAGCGTAAAGACAAAATTTCTATTTTTGATATTGTTACCGCCCGTTCCGGCGCGGGGGCGATGTATCCGGATGATCCGTAAAATCCGACAAATCCGTTTTAACGCAGTCTGCGCAATCTCAGCACAGCGCACCAATGCACTTGCACGCTCAAAAAGTGTGACAGTTCGCAACGCCGTCTGCGCAATCTCAACAGAGCGCACCAATGCACGTGCGCGCACTGGACGTTCAACGGATCTCAGCTCAAGCGCGCACCGACGCCTCCACAATTTCATCTGCGACAATCGCAAAGATCCGATCGCCCGCGCCCGCCGAGTACGCACCACCGCCAGTGAACGACGTAAACGCGGGCAGGATGGCTCCGCGTTCACAAAAAACAAAACACGGCAACCGCACCGACTGCTTTCCGCGCCCGCGGAAATGAACGTGCGGATGCAAATGCCCAGCCAATACATAGTGTGACTCGTGCGCCGTTGGATGATGCTGGCACGCAAAAGGCCCAATCACCAACGGGCCATCCAGACATTCGATATTGAGCGACGACGGCGGATCGCCCGCGTGCGTATCGTGATTGCCACGCACCAACGTCATCGTCA
>JBDTTO010000484.1:0-3673 GCA_039930585.1 Gemmatimonadaceae bacterium | reverse complement strand
CGGATCTGGTGTGCGTGCTGCAGGATCGCACGTTCGACAATCGCAATCAGTTCGCGTACTTGAGTGGCGGCATGATGGACCAGATGCACGGATTGCTGGCTGCGCAGGCGTTGGTCAATGGACAGACCCGTTTCGAACTCTCGCTCGCCACGCGCGCTTACCGTATTCGTTTGCTCAACGGTTCCAATTCGCGCGTGTACAAATTGACGTGGGATGACGGTACGCCCATGCGCATTATCGCGACTGATGGTGCGTTGCTCGAACAGCCGGTGGAGCAGCAGTTCCTCACGCTTGCACCATCCCAGCGGGCAGATGTGATTCTCGATCTGAGTCGGCACGCGGTGGGTAGCTCGGTTCAGTTGCGCAGCGCTCCATATTCGTCTTCGGAAATCAGCATTGACACCGGCGGGATGATGGGTGCCCAGGCCGCCAGCGTGCCCAACGGCGCGTCGATGTTGCTGATGAACGTGAAAGTCGCGCGTCGCGAACAAGTCGATTTCCGGCTGCCGGCACGTCTGGCTGTGCTTGGCGCCGAGTGGAATGCCGTGACTGACGCGCCCACCCGGAAAATTGCCTTAAGTTTCCGCGCCGGTTCGTGGACGCTCGGTGGTCGCACGTTTGAAATGAACAACGCAGACGAAGATGAAACAGTGCGCGCCGGCTCGACGCAGATCTGGGAAGTAACCAACGCCGGAGGCATGATGGGGCAACAAATGGCGCATCCGTTTCACGTGCACGGAACACAGTTTCGGGTGCTGAGTCGACAGACGGCCGCTGCTGAACCCACTCCGCGCAACTCGATTCGCG
Organism: Gemmatimonadaceae bacterium; assembly: GCA_039930585.1. GTDB lineage: Bacteria > Gemmatimonadota > Gemmatimonadetes > Gemmatimonadales > Gemmatimonadaceae > Gemmatimonas. The sequence continues at coordinate 2,866 of JBDTTO010000484.1, read as the reverse complement.
AGGGACTCGTGGACGCAGGGTGGCGTGATACCGTTCTCGTGTTGCCGCGTGAAACGTTGCGCCTGCAAGTGCGCTTCACGTCATACACCGGACTATTTCTGTACCACTGCCACATTCTCGAACACGAAGACATGGGCATGATGCGCAACTTTCGCGTGACTGCCTGACGCGACGGTTGCGCGCGGGTGCGTGCCTGGAAAGATGTGGCACGCGCTCAGCATTCCCTCAGCGCGCTGTGGAACGCTGAATCCGTCGCGATTGCCGCAAAACACCTGACGCAAGTGCAGGGAATCTCCGGCTGTTGTGCCGACAGCAATTTGCGATTTTCACGTGCGCGCCAAAGCGATCGTTCCACGAGGGCAACGGCCGTCAGGCGTTCCACATCTGAGGTGCAACATGGCGTCGCTCATGAGTCAGAACGTCGGTCCGCTGGATCGTGTCTTGCGTATCACTTTGGGGCTGGGCGTCTTGTCGCTGGTGGTTCTGGGACCACACACCGCGTGGGGCTATCTGGGTATCATCCCACTGTTCACGGGGCTGTTTGGCACGTGCCCACTATATTCGTTGCTGGGCATGAACACGTGCGGAGTTCGAAAGGCGTAAGGCGTTTGCCGAACATCAGGTTTGGAAGAGCGCTGGCGAGGCGGGCCGGGGATTCTTATATTCATACATGTGCATTTATGAATCCCATACCGTGTTCCCATGGCTCCACGCGCGCTGACACCTGAAATCCTCGATCTCGTCGCCGGGCGCTTCAAAGCGCTCAGCGACCGCGCTCGGCTCAGCCTTTTGCAGGAGCTGAGATCCGGAGCACTTACGGTCAATGAACTCGCCGAAGCCACACAAACCGGCCAGGCTAACGTCTCGCGACATCTCGCGGTGCTCTTCGCGAACGGATTGGTAAAGCGCGAGCGCGACGGCGTATATGTTCGTTACGAACTTGCCGATGCACATGTACTCAAGTTGTGCGATCTCGTTTGCGGTCGGCTGCAAGCGGAAATGAGCGAACGGCGCAAGTTGATTACCGGTCGCTGACGCGTCGCTTCACTTGCGCGAGTGGCAGCCAAATAATCCGGCGCTGCCGAGTACGCGTTCGAGCGGACAGAAGTTCGTCAGACTCGACTGCACGAGATTCAATCCAACGAAAGCTGTGAACCAGAAGAAGTTGGCGTTCACGAAATAGCCGAGCGCCACTGAGGCGAGAATGAAGAATCCGGCGAAGCGACGGATAATGATGTCAGGACACATGTAATTCTCTCCGTTTGAGTTGCCAGTACAGCAATGGCACCACCACCATAGTGAGCGCAGTGGCAACAATGGCACCGCTGATCAGCGATACCGCGAGCCCCTGAAAGATCGGGTCAAGGATCATCACGAAGCCGCCGACAACGACAGCGGCAGCCGTAAGTGCAATTGGACGAAAGCGTACGGCACCTGCGCGCAACACCGCTTCGGTAAGCGGGAGTCCATTGCGCTGCTCAAGTTGAATGAAATCAACCAGGAGTATTGAATTGCGCACGATAATCCCTGCGAGCGCGATCATGCCTATCATGCTGGTTGCGGTAAAAAATGCGCCACTGACAGCATGTCCGGGCAGAATCCCAATCAACGTGAGTGGAATTGGGGCCATGATAACGAGCGGCACGCTGAAACTCTCAAACCAACCCACCACCAGCACATAAATGAGAATGAGCACGATGGCAAATGCGAGACCGAGGTCACGAAAGACTTCGATGGTTACCTGCCATTCGCCATCCCACTTGAGTGCAGTTTCGCTGAGTGACCGTGGTGGCGTTGCGTTGTAGCGCTCAATGCGGGCGCCCTGGATCTGCGCGCTGTCGATGCGGCGGTTCATGTCAAGAATGGCGTATACCGGGCTTTCGATTTCGCCCGCAACGTCACCGGTGACGTAAATGACTGGTCTCACGTCTTTCCGCGTGCGTGCACTTTCGCGCAGGTTTTCAGTGACCGTGACAAAACGCGCGAGCGGTTGAGCCCCCTGCGATGTCGCAACCGGCAACGACAGCAGGGCATTGACGCTGGAGCGCGCGTTTACCGGCAGGCGAGGCACAATCGCAATACCTTCGCGCGCAGTTGCAAAATTGAGCGTGCCCGCGGCGCCACCGGACATTGCAAGATACAACTCCTGCACAATGTTCTCCGCGCTCGTGCCCGATTGCGCCGCGCGCACGCGATCTACGCGAAACCTGCGTGTTGGTTGCGGCGCGTCCACCGTCCAATCGACATCGACGACGCCCGGGGTCGTTTCGAAAACGTGCTTGATCACCCGGGCAGCGGCCAGTCGCGCGCTATCGTTGTCCGCATACACTTCAGCAACAAGCGTCGACAACACAGGCGGCCCCGGCGGAATTTCCGCCACCTTTGCAGATGCGTTGAACAGTCGGGCGATTGAGTCAATCTTCGGCCGCACGGCCACCGCAATGGCGTGACTCTGTCGCTGGCGATCCTGCTTCGGCCGCAGGTTGACCTGCACGTCGGCGACGTTTTCGCCGCTGCGCATGAAATAGTGCCGCACCAACCCGTTGAAGTTGAACGGCGCGGCGGTACCTGCATACACTTCGGTACTCTTCACTTCCGGTACGGTGCTCAGATATGCAGCGATTGCGGAAGCCGCAATGTTCGAACGCTGCAATGTGGTCCCCTCGGGCAGATCAAGCACGACCTGAAATTCACTCTTGTTGTCGAACGGCAGCATCTTGACCTTGACGGCTCTGAACGCCACGAACGCGGTGCTCGCGATGAGGAGTCCAACCACACCTGCATAAAACCAACGACGCAAGCTGGTGCGCTCGATGAGCGGCGTCATGATGCGTCGGTACCACTGGTCGGTCAGTGTGTTTTGTGC
>JBDTTO010000483.1:0-3678 GCA_039930585.1 Gemmatimonadaceae bacterium | reverse complement strand
GCCCGTGACGCAACGCGTCTGCGCGCGGAGCTGGCGTTACGAGTGGTCGCATTTGCCGCGCTGATCTATGCGTTTCTCTTGATGTTGGACGTTTTGGGAAGCGACGCGAGACTTGCCGGCGCGCCTGCAGTGTTTCGCATGGATTCGTCGCAGAAGAAGAACTCTGTTCCACTACTGAATCTCGTCAGGCAATCGCTGCTCAATAGCAACGCGAACAGCAGTTCGCCGAGGGCGGTGCATTTGCTCGCGTCGCAAGTTCCAGGCGATACCAATCGTGCACTCTTGTCCGCCGCCAACGTCGCAGGCATTCCAATTTCCTGGACCGATTCGACCAAGGACGGATCCGTAGCAATTGAAGCACGCGCGCTGATTGATCCGCGTGGCGGATATTCGTTGCGCGTTGCCGCACCAAACGGAACACCAATTGCCATTCGCGACTCACTCGGCTTGATCGATAGTCTCCGTGCAACTGGTGGCGGCGGAAGCATGGTGGTTGGTCGTCTGGCAGGTTCTGTTTCCGCGGCGACGAGTTCCGCGCGCGCCAGCGTCGTCGCACCACCTTCGCCAGCTATCCGTAAAATTCTGCTGTTTGCTGAACCAGGTTGGGAAGCAAAGTTCACATCAGCTGCACTGGAAGAACGTGGATGGACAGTTGAAGCGCGTTATGCGATTGGCAAGAACGTCGTAGTAACGCAGGGTGCGCCAGTCGCACCGGATACGTCGCGTTACGCTGCTGTAATTGCGCTTGATTCAAGCGCTGCTTCGCAAGCGGCCGCGATTCGTCGCTACGCATTGTCGGGCGGAGGCGTGATTATCGCTGGTGCCGCAATAACGCTTCGCGAATTTGGCAACATGCTGCCGGGGCGCGCTGGACAACGTGAGGCTGGTATTCCCGGTGCTCTCGAAACCGAAACGCCGTTGATGGGATTGGGATGGCGTCCGATCACTCCTGATTCCGATGCCGCAGTTGTCGCGCGAAGTCCGCGCAAAGCGAGCAATGGTTTGGCCAGCTTAGTCGCGCGTCGTTTTGGAGCGGGTCGCGTCATTGAAAGCGCGTACGACGGGGTTTGGGAATGGCGCATGGCGGGCCCTGACGGCAGTCTGGACGCACATCGGCAGTGGTGGAGTACATTGGTGAGTTCCGTGGCGTTTGCTCCGGAGCAATCAAAAGACAGCCTCGGCATGTTGATTGGTGTGTCACGCGATGCACCGGGAAGTGCGGCACCGTACGCCGATGCGCGCGCACGGTTCGGAAAATCGTCCGCGATGCCAACGGTCGAAGCACGCGCTGGCAGCGGCACTCGCTGGGAACTGATTCTGATGCTGGTGGCCGTGATTGCTCTGGTCACCGAATGGACTTCACGCCGGTTACGTGGTGCCAAGTAGATGAAAACGCCAGTCGCATTTATTTCGAATTCGGATTGCGGTCGACACGACACCGGATGGCAGCATCCTGAGCACGTGGGACGTTTGCGCGCGATTCCGCGTGCGTTGCGCAACGACATCGCACTGTACGAAGCGCTGCAACATCACGAAGGGCGTCACGCGACCGCCGAAGAAATTTCGTTATCGCATGACAGCACGTACATCGAACAAGTGCGCGCGTTGGTGCAGGCGGGTGGGGGGCGTCTCGATGCCGACACCGTTGTGAGCGAAGGATCCTGGGATGCGGTAACGGCCGGCGCCGGTTGTCTGCTTGACGGTGTCGATATGGCGTTCGATGGTCGCGCGACACGCAGCTTCAGTGCGGTGCGTCCGCCGGGTCATCACGCACTGCGTAACACCGCGATGGGATTCTGTGTGTTCGGCAACGTTGCGATTGCTGCGCAATACGCGTTGCAACGTGCTGACTGCAATCGCGTGCTCATCGTTGATTGGGATGTGCACCACGGCAACGGCACGCAAGCACTGGTGGAACACGATGCACGCATTCACTTCGTATCAATGCACCAGTGGCCGTGGTATCCGGGAACCGGCGCGGCCGATGATCACGGACCGCTGAACACGATCTGGAACGTGCCGATGGCGCCGTCGCTACCGCCGGAGCAATACGTGTCGGCATTCCTCAACGCAGTCGACGCCGCTGCAAAAGATTTCACGCCGGATCTGCTGATTATCTCGGCCGGGTTCGATTGTCTCGAAGGTGACCCGCTTGGCGCCTTCACTCTGCGCAACGAAGACATCGCGACGCTCACGAAGGCTTTGGTCGAGCGTGCTGAACGCTGGTGCGGCGGCCGAATTGTGAGCGCGCTTGAAGGTGGGTACGCGCCCGATCCTGTTGCCGCGGCCGTAATGGTGCATCTGGCGGCACTGGCGTAGTTTCCGGATCCGCAATGGCGGATCCGCCATTTCGGACCCGCCTCGACACCCGCGCCAACACGACGTGAGCAATCCGATACTTCCGCCAAACTGCATCGTGCCACAGAGCGGCGCCGAATCGCCGTATCCGCTGGTGTTGTTTCGGGGCGCTGATGGATCGGAGGTTATTGATTGTCACCCGCGTGATGTTGCCGCGCTGCTCGAGGCGAAAGGTTCGTTGTGGGTCGACATTGATTCGAGCAACCGCACGCAACATGCGCTGCTGGAAAAGTTGTTTCACTTTCACCCGTTGGCCATTGAAGACACGCTGAATCCCAATTCACGTGTCAAGCTCGAAGAATATCCCGGATATTTGTTCATCGTAATTCGTGGCGTTGCGTTGCGGCATCAAACGGAAGATCCGTACGATCTCGAAACGAATGATCTGTACGCGTTTCTCGGCCCCAATTTTCTGGTGACCGTACATGCGGGTCCGTTTCCGGCCGTCACGTTAGCCGCGCAACAGCTTCGTCGTTCTCCGGATTTTCTGGCACGTGGCGTCGAGCGCGTGTTGCATCTCGTGCTTGACGAAACGATTGACGGATTTTTTCCGATCCTCAATCAGATTGACGACTTTCTCGACACAATTGAAGAACGCGTATTCGTCGAATTTGATGAAACGGCGTTGCGCGACATCTTCAACGTGAAACGACTGGTGTTGTCACTGCGTCGCTACCTGATGCCATCCCGCGAAGTGATGAACGTGTTGACCAATCGCCCAACCGCGCTGCTCACGCCCGAAACACAAGTTTATTTTCGCGACATCTACGATCACGTGCTGCGCATCAATGATTCGCTGGACACTTATCGCGAACTGTTAAGCAGCACGATGGACTCGTATCTCACGCAGGTCTCCAATCGCCTGGGCACGGCCACCAAGGCGCTGTCGGTGGTTGCCACGATGTCGCTGCCATTTGTTGTGGTCAGCGGAATGTGGGGTATGAATCTCAAGGACATTCCGTTGGCGGAGTGGCCGCACGGATTCTGGTTTATGGTTGTACTTCAGCTGGCGCTTGGCCTCGTGTTATTGGGCTTCCTCAAGCGGAAGCGATTACTTTAACAGGTATGCCACGAGCCGAAGCAACGCGTGCCCATTGGAGGCGCTGAGTGTTCTGTCCAGAGTGTGGAACCTGGAGCCGAGCGAACGCGGCGCGGTGCGCGCGTTGTGGTGCCGAACTTCCGGAAGTCACGGCGCCACCGCTTGGTGAGCCGGACGAAGAGCTGAGCGAGCTGCGACGCGCCACCGGTAATCGCTACACCGTCGTGAAACGTCTGGGCAGCGGCGGTATGGCGCACGTGTATCTCGCCCGTCACGCCGCG
>JBDTTO010000482.1:0-3679 GCA_039930585.1 Gemmatimonadaceae bacterium | reverse complement strand
GCGAAACTTGAGCTGTCATCGCTCAATCGGCAGGTCGCGCGGCTGCATGACGTGCCTGATTCGACTGTTCGCATCAGCGCGTATCGTCCGGGCGCGCTTGGACGCGTCACGCTTGTTGAACGTAGTGGCGCATTGTCGCTTGGCATGCTGGCACCGTTACTCATTCTATTGATTGCGTGCGCCAACCTTACCAACGTGATGCTGACTCGCGCGGCCGCGCGTCAACATGAGATTGGCGTGCGACTATCACTTGGCGCAGGGCGTGCGCGCATTGTTCGTCAGTTGTTGGTGGAGAGCGCTTTGCTCGCACTGACTGGCGCCGCTGCCGGTTTGCTGATCACGCGCGTGCTCATTTCGATATTGGCCGTTCGACTGTTTGAAAGTTTTGGCCATCGCGACCCGATCACGGCGGCGTCACGCATTGTGGTCGACTCGCACGTTTTGCTGGCAACGTTGCTGGTCGCAATTGGCACTGTGCTTGTCGTTGGTTTGTTGCCGGCGCTGCGTGCAACGCGACTTGATCTCACCAGCGTACTGAAAAGCGATTCTGGAGGAACGACGGGCGGCAGTGCTCAGCGGTCGCGTCTCCGCAACGCACTGGTTGTCGTGCAGGTCGCGTGTTCGGCGGTGTTGCTGCTGGTCGCTGGGTCATTTGCGAGATCGGCCACACGAACCGCTGACGCCGACGTTGGATTTGATGCATCGCACGTGGTTGTGTCGAAAACATTTCCGACAAGCACAAACCGCGATTCCGCGCGCGCCCGCGAAGTACATCGCGCAATTGCAGAACGACTGCAGCTGATGCCGGCCATTACCGATATCGCCGAAACATCAACGGTTCCGTTTGAAGGATTCATGATTACCGCCGTTTCAAAGGCCGAAGCGCCAACGGCTGCCCGAAAGACACCCACACTCTTCGTGCAAGTATCGCCAAACTTTTTTAACGTACTCGGCATTCCATTAACTGGTGGCCGTGTGTTTACGCGCAGTGAGGGCACGGAAAAGCCCGATGTGGTGATGGTCAGCGAAGCGTTTGCCAAAGCGCTGTGGCCCGGAGAGAGCGCCATCGGCAAGCGCCTCAGCTCTGAATTCACGGCTAGCGGTGCAACGGTGATTGGAATTGTGCGAAACGTGTCGCTTGCGAGCCCAGGAGAGACAGCGATGCCTGTTCTTTATGCGCCGCTTTTAATGACGGGCAACACACCTGGCGAAAGCGGCGTTCTCATCATGAAAACCGCGGGCAATGCAGACGTGATTTCCGGCGCAATTCAGAACAGCATTCGCGCGTACGATCCAAGCGTCTACGCGTCGGTGTACACGTTGTCTTCGGCAATTTCGAAGTCGGAGTTTGTGAGAGCGGGACGTTCGTTCGCCACTGGCGCGAGTGCGCTTGGCAGTCTGGCACTGCTGCTTGCCGCAGTTGGTCTGTACGGCGTTGCTGCGTTTGCGGTTGCGCAACGCACGCGCGAAATCGGCATTCGCATGGCGCTGGGCGCGAGTCGTTCAAAAGTGTTGCGTGATTCGCTGCTCCGCATCGGCCGATTAGCGACGTGGGGGATTCTATTTGGTGCCGTTGGCGGAACCTTCGTGCTGTTGGGACTGCGTGCGTTGTTGTCCGGCCTCGCACCGTTCAGTGCACCAGCGTTTGTTGGTGTGATGTTGTTGTTGATGCTGACGTCGCTGCTTGCTGCGTGGGTACCGTCACGTCGCGCGAGCAGGATTGATCCGATGGTGGCGTTGCGGAGCTGAGGGTTTCGTGTGCAAAGTCGTCGCAGGTCTTCAGAGAACCCGGGCCGAGTAGACTTGGCGCGTATGCCGAGCGTAGCTTTTGTTGGCAGCGATGTGACGCGGCGCTGATCGGGCGTCGTATGCTGATCCATGACTCGAACTGCATCGAAATTCCGGAGGCACCCAATGGTTGCCACAAGACATCGCATGACCGCCGAACAGTTGCTCGGCTACGACATTCCCGGAAAACGGGTTGAGCTGGTGCGTGGTCGCCTGTTGGTGCGCGAACCGGCCAGCTTCAGTCATGGGTCGATTGCACTGCGCATCGGTGTCGCGCTCACCAATCACCTGACAAGCGAGCAGGCGCAGCATGGCTGGTCGCTTCCACGTGGTCGCCTTGCCACTGCCGATCCCGGGTTCACGCTTGCCCGTCGCCCGGATACTGTGCGTGCGCCCGATATCGCTTACGTGTCGCGCGAACGTCATGCGGCACCAATGCCGGACGGATTTCCAGAATTCGCGCCCGATCTCGCAGTCGAAGTGCGTTCCCCCAGCGATCGCGTTGGCGCCGTCGCTGCTAAAGTTGGCGATTGGTTGTCGGCTGGAACGGCGCTCGTGTGGGTGGTAGATCCACCACGGAAATCGGTAGTGGTCTATCGCGCGGATGAGAGCGTGAGCGTGTTGGGAATTGCGGATGTATTGAGCGGCGAAGACGTCCTTCCGGGATTTGCGATGTCGCTGCCGGCGTTGTTTGCGGAAGATTGAAATCGCTGGTTCAGACACCGCCGCGCACTTTACGAAATCATCGCATATGAGCTTGCGCATGAATTTGCGGGCGAATTTGCGTGTGATGATGTGCATAACACTCATTACGCTGCTCGCAACGACCGCCGGCGCACAACGCGCGCGTACGTGGACCGCCGACAATGGAAATGGCACTTACTCCAATCCTATTTTCTACGACGAGTTTTCAGATCCTGATTTGATTCGCGTCGGCAACGATTTCTATCTCACCGGCACAACGATGCACGCGATGCCGGGTTTGCCGGTGTTGCACTCGCGCGATCTCGTGAACTGGGAGTTCATGAGCTACGCCGAACCCCGGCTCGATTTCGGCGCGAAGTATCGTCTGGATGGCGGCGAGATTTACGGAAAAGGAATTTGGGCGCCCAGTTTTCGCTACGCGAACGGCACCTTTCACATCTTCACGAATGTGAACGGCGAAAGCACGCAGCATTATACCGCCACCAATCCGCGCGGTCCGTGGACTCGTTCGAGCATGAAGAAGTCGCTGCACGACCTGTCGGTATTGTTTGACGATGACGGCAAAGTGTATGTCGTGTGGGGATATCAGGAGATGCATTTTGCACAACTTGATAACACGCTCACCGACATCATACCGGGTACCGAGCGCGTGCTGTTTGCCAAGGATGCCGGCATGGGTGAAGGTGCGCACTTTTACAAAATCGACGGCAAGTATTTCATCACCAGTGCGTGGTATGCCGGTCGCATGCGTATGCCCGCAGCGCGCGCGGACCGTCCTGAAGGTCCGTATGAGGTGAACAAGGAGATCAGCGCAGACGAAACATTTGGATTGCGTCAGGGCAATCGCCTGCGCGGCAACGGTACCGGTCCGGAGATTGTGGTTAACGCGGGCAATCCCACGTCGCGCGGCACGATGTCCATGCATCAGGGTGGTGTGGTGCAAACACCCGCGGGCGAGTGGTGGGGCTTTTCCATGATGGATGCGAATTCCGTGGGTCGCCTCACTGCGTTGTCTCCTGTTACCTGGAAAAACGGGTGGCCGTATTTTGGTCTGCCTGGCAATCTCGGACGCACGCCACGCGTTTGGGTGAAGCCAACGACTCTCGCATCACCGTCGCGGAGTGCGCCAACGTCGCCGAGTGCGCCAACATCGCCGAGTGCGCAAACGGGGCCCAGTGCGCCCTAT